>NZ_JAUBOV010000049.1:0-56592 GCF_036700405.1 Microcoleus sp. T3_D1 | reverse complement strand
TGATATTTAAAGCACAGGCAAGATGCCTGTTCCACAAAGATTGAATTTTCTTGTGGCACAGACATCTTGGCTGTTGACATTTAAAGCACAGGCAAGATGCCTGTGCCACAAAGATTGAATTTTCTTGTGGAACAGGCATCTTGCCTGTTCACAAAAGGTTTTGACACTAAGCGCTATAATCAAAAAGCTTTATTTTTAGTCCCTAACCCCCAACCATGAGAACTTACTACTGCGGCGAACTGCGAAGCGAACACATCGGAGAGACTGTCACCCTTTACGGCTGGGTGGATCGCCGCCGCGATCATGGCGGGGTGATTTTTCTGGATGTGCGCGATCGATCGGGTATCGTGCAAATTGTCAGCGATCCTGAACGTACCCCCGATTCCTATCACGGGGCTGAGGCTTTACGCAGCGAATACGTGGTTAAAATTACTGGGCGAGTCACCAACCGCCCCCAAGATTCCCTAAACCCGAAATTGCCTACGGGTGAGGTGGAAATTTATGCTGACGAAATTGAGTTGTTGAATGCGGTTCGCAAACAGTTACCGTTTCAGGTGGCGACGGCGGAAAATGAAAGTGTGCGGGAAGATTTGCGCCTGAAGTATCGCTATTTGGACTTGCGGCGCGATCGCATGAGTCGCAATTTGCAGCTTCGCCACCAAGTAGTCAAAGCTATGCGCCGCCACCTGGAAGATGTGGGAGGTTTTATTGAAGTTGAAACACCGATTTTAACGCGATCGACTCCTGAAGGTGCGAGAGATTATTTAGTTCCCAGCCGCGTCAATTTGGGCGAATGGTACGCTTTGCCGCAGTCGCCGCAGTTGTTCAAACAATTGTTAATGGTTTCGGGTTTGGACAGATATTATCAAATTGCCCGCTGTTTCCGCGATGAAGATTTGCGCGCCGACAGACAGCCGGAATTCACACAATTAGACATGGAAATGAGTTTCATGTCTTTAGAAGAAGTTCTCGAATTAAACGAAGGTTTAGTCTCGCACATTTTCCAAAGTGTCAAAGGCGTAGAATTGCCTCGTCCTTTTCCGCGCTTGACTTACGCTGAAGCAATGGATCGCTACGGTAGCGACAAACCAGACACTCGCTTCGGTTTGGAATTAGTCGATGTTTCCGATTTGATGAAAGATTCGGGATTTAAGGTATTTTCCGGGGCGGTTGCTGCGGGCGGAATTGTGAAAGTTTTGCCGATTCCGGGCGGGAATGATGCCATTTCTAATGTGCGAATTAAACCGGCCGGCGATTTGTTTAGGGAAGCCAGCGAAGCCGGTGCGAAGGGATTGGCTTACATCCGCGTGCGGGATAACGGCGAAATTGATACGATCGGCGCTATTAAGGATAATTTGACGGAAGCACAAAAACAGGAATTGCTCGATCGCACGGGCGCGCAACCAGGTCATTTGTTGTTATTCGCAGCGGCTGATGTGACAACTGTCAATAAGACTTTGGATAGATTGCGTTTGTTCGTCGGTAACGAATTGGGATTGATTGATAAAGACAAGATGAATCTGCTGTGGGTGACAGATTTCCCGATGTTTGAATGGAACGCTGACGAGAAGCGTTTGGAAGCATTGCACCACCCGTTTACTGCGCCGCATCCCGACGATATTAATGATTTGAAAACTGCGAGAGCTCAAGCTTACGATTTGGTGTTAAACGGTACAGAAATCGGCGGCGGTTCTCTGCGGATTTATCAGCGGGAAGTTCAGGAAAAGGTGTTTGAGGCGATCGGCTTATCGACTGAGGAAGCTTACAATAAGTTTGGCTTTTTGTTGGATGCGTTTGAGTATGGAACTCCGCCCCACGGAGGCATTGCTTACGGTTTGGATCGGTTGGTGATGCTGTTGGCTGGTGAGGAATCGATTCGCGATGTGATTGCGTTTCCGAAGACGCAGCAGGCTGGTTGTTTGCTGACGAATGCGCCGGCTGGGGTGGATGAGAAGCAGTTGAAGGAGTTGCAAGTGCGATCGACTTATACACCCAAGTCATAAGTATGTAAAATACCTTGACCATTCTCAATAATCCTTTCAGGGCGGGTTCGCGTGCCCACCGCACAATAAAATTCATCTGTTGTGGAACAGGCATCTTGCCTGTTCTTGAGAATGGTGCAAGATGTGTGATAAAATAGAGTTAGAACAAAAAAAAGTTTTCGTATTAACACTTTTTTTAACGGCTATGGCAATAATTATGATTCAAGTTGATGAAAATATTAAGACAGCTTTTGAAGAAGCTAGTCCTAAGACTCAGCAAGAGTTAAGTTCGATTATTCAATTGTTTTTTAGACAAAATTTACACAATAAAACATTAACGGAGGTGATGGCAGAAATTTCCGATCGGGCTATGCAGCGAGGCTTAACGCCTGAAATTTTACAAGACATTTTAGCAGATAATAATGACGAATAGATTTGTCATTGATACGAATGTTTTAATCAGTGCTTTACTGTTTAAAACCTCAGTCCCATTTCGGGCGATTGAGTTGGCAGAAACACAAGGAATAATTTTATATTCTGAAACGACTTTAAATGAATTAGAGCAAGTTTTGAATCGTAAAAAGTTTAACAAGTATCTTTCTTTGGAAGATCGGCAGTTATTTTTACTAAAATTTATCAGTTCATCCCAATTAGTTTCTATTACAGAAAACATCACTGTTTGTCGAGATGAAAAAGATAATAGGTTTTTAGAGTTGGCTGTTAGTGGTAATGCCAATGTAATTGTTACGGGTGATTTGGATTTATTGGTATTAACTCCTTTTCAAGGAGTCGAAATTGTTACTCCCGATATGTTTATTGAGAGATTTAGTTAATGCCATAATTATATGGCACGTCTTTAGACTAAAAACACTATAATTATCATAGATGTCCTTGCGTTTCCGAAGACGCAGCAGGCGGGTTGTTTGCTGACGAATGCGCCGGCTGATGTGGATGAGAAGCAGTTGAAGAAGTTGCAAGTGCGATCGACTTATACGCCCAAGTCATAATTATGAAACACCTTGACAATTTAACCATTCATAGGTTCCGAGGTCTGCGAGATTTGAACTTGCAGGGTTTGGGCCAAATTAACATATTGGTGGGCGGGAATAACTCAGGAAAAACCAGTGTTTTAGAGGCGATATCAACCTATTGTCGCCCCTTAGATATCGGAGAATGGCTGAAAACAGCAGAGCGTCGAGAAATCAAGGCTTCTCCCACGCTTCCATTAAATGCTTTCAAATGGTTATTTCCTCAAAAAAATGAAGTACCTAAACCCATTCTTTACGTAGGAGAAACCTATATTTCGGGGAATGGTAGCTTCCAAGTTGTAGAATCTAGAGCAATCTACAACGAGATGGAACTGCTATATCAATCAGAAAAAGATCTGGAAGATAGTGCTGAAGATTGGCTAGAATCTTATGACTATACTGAATATAAGAGTTCGCACGGTGCTGAAATAGAACTCAAAGCAATATTTCGCGATCCACCAGGAGGTGATGCACGTGTCTTGGGTCGTGAATTCTCAAAAAAAATTGAATTATGGTCTAATCAAAGGCTGAGTAGAGGTGATTTTCGCAAACATCACTTCTACCCAGAATTGCCAATTGATATGGTAACACCTGTTTCTCACAGGCAGGAAAAATTAGAGTCCTATCTTCTGTCACAGGCAATACTAAGGGGATTAAAAAATGAGGTAATTAAATTACTTCAGATTGTAGATGTAGAAATAATTGACTTGGAAATTTTGTCACTTGAAGAACCTCGCCCTAGTATCTATATCAACCATAAATTATTAGGATTTTCACCTTTAAGTGCTTTTGGTGATGGAGTGCGGCGTTTGCTATTCATTGCTTTATCTATGGCAAAAGTCCGAGGTGGAGTTTTACTAATTGATGAAATAGAAACAGCAATTCATACTGAAGCACTTCGCAGTTCCTTTGCTTCCATTGTGCAGTGGTGCAAGCTGATGGATGTGCAGTTATTTGCAACGACGCACAGTTTAGAAGCGATTGATGCGATGTTGGATGCTAGCGATGCGGAGACGGACTTAGTTCTTTATCGTTTAGAGAAACGCGAGTCACAAACTAAAGCAGTTAGAATAGAACGGGAAAGATTGCAAAGATTGCGGGAGGATTTGGGTCAGGAGGTGCGCGTGTGAAATACGCCATTATTGGAGTAGAAGGACCTCACGACCAGGCATTTACAGGCAAGGTTCTCAAGCTTTTGGGTTTTAAAGATTTTCGAGAAGAGTTGAAAGGATTAAAGTCCGATTTAGACCCCTTCTGGCGCAAATTTATTCCTGTTTATCCTAAAAAAGGAAATTTGTACAAACGTCTTGATATGCCTTATATTCTGTTTAATGATACTATCTCAGTCGCAATTTATGCAGGTGAAGGAAGCAATCTTGTGACCAATTTGGATGACATTTTATTCGCAAATTCTGAGTATCAAACAAATTTGGCAGCATTCGGGATAGTTGCCGATTGCGATAAATCAACTCCCGCTCAAGTTGTTGTAAAATATAGTAATTGCTTCCGAAAATACTTTCCTAATTTTCCCAACCAAGCAGGTGTTGTAGACGACATCAATATCCCCAGAACAGGAATTTATGTGTTGCCAGATAATGCTTCACAAGGTGTGCTTGATACTTTGCTGTGCAGTTGCGGAGAGATAGCTTATCCCGCGTACATGAAGAGAGCTAATTCTTATCTAGATTCTTATCTAGATGAGTTTTCCGATCAAGATGAATTTTCTCAAAAAGAGAGGAAATCTTTAAACTGGAAAAATTTCGATCGAGAAAAAGCTTTAGTTGCTACTGTTGTAAGTGTTCTCAAACCTGGAAAGACTAATACAACAAGTATTGCTGATAATAATTGGGTCAGCGAACAGACACAGCAGCAGGTTCCTGCTTTGGCAAATTTTATTGAGTTTTTGAGCCAACTTTTGGAAGTGAGTTAATGGACGATCGCACTTCACAACAAAAAAAGTGCGATCGCCCTCAACAATTACTCTTTCCAGTAACGGGTTAAAATCCGAATTACCTCACCCGCTATCGGCGATGGTAGAGGCGGGCTCCATTCCCCAACTTCTGCAAAACCTAAAACGTGCAACAGATTAACGATGCTGTCTACCGCTTTGGGAACGCCACACAACAGCAAACGAATCGGTTGCTTACCTTGAGGTACATCAGGAATTTCTTCCCGGAGCAGTTCAGGAACTGATTTTGGCTGTGATATCATACAGTTTCTCCTAAATATGGGAGTTCAAGCCCCCACCGAACGATCGTGAGTCTGAGCGGTGGGGGTTTGGTTTTGTGTTAACTCTAAAGTATCACGGTATGCACTCCGAGTCAACCCTTGAGGGTGAAATTGATACTGTAGAGGTCAAAAAAAGGTACAATAGGGCAGTAAAAGCACACATAACAGCCTTGCCCGCAAAACTCCCCAGAATAGTTGTATATCTTCCAGAAGAACTTAAAGCAGACCTAGAGCGGTTAGCCAAATCGCATCATCGGCCGGTCTCGAATATGGTATTGACATTAATTCAAGAAGCAGTCGATGAGGCTAAATCTGAGGGGAGAATTCAAAGCGACGATCGATCGCAGCAACAGAAAATCGACAGCGACGAGTAATATCATTTAAGGTTGTTTCGGAAGGATTTAACCGCAGAGGACGCAGAGAGCACAGAGGAAGAGAAGAGAGAAATGTCTATTTCCTGCTTCAGCTCGGTTGGTCAAATTCAGCAACCTGTTTTTGACCAATAGAGGTAATTGCTAAGACTAAAACACTTAACGTAAGGCCTAAAATCGCATAACTCGGTAGTGAAAAAATAGTTACTTTAAACAAATAAGGCAATTCCCCCCCCTTCCAGTTCCACCGCTTTCCTAGAAACACCAACAGCCCGCCATGAATCACAGCGGTTTGCACCATGACACAGCCAACGCCCAATAACCAAACCGACATTCTTTGCCTAGAGAAGGCACAATTTTTAATCTGAAAGCATAAATCATTCAGCAAAAAAACCACCGCCGGTGCTAACATCACAGAACTGGTGGGCTGAGAATAGTTGATAGCAATACTCAAAGTAGAAATTAGCACCATTTCAGATAAGTCAACTTTTTTTGACCAAGCATTGCGAGATTGTTTTTTGTAAAAATACCAACTCACTAAACCAACTAGCACCAAAATAATCAAGTCAGAAAATAGCTTCGCCACGAAGGGACTATCGGGGAAAAATCTCGGCCCCATAACCCTTAAATCAAGGCGACTCATAGAAATATAAGCATTATTCGATGGATCGTTGAGCCAGAGTGGAAATCCACGAGTCGCATCCTGTATAAATCCTGTTAAAGAATTGCCCGTTACAGCTAGACCTATAACTGCCAAAAAAGTTACCGTCACTATAGATATAAAAACTAGCTTAAACCGTCTTTTGATTAAAAAATAAGGAAGAAACAATATAACTAAAGTTGGTTTAAAAAGGGCAATTCCTAAGAAAATTCCTGCAATTACATCCCGATCGTTTCTAGCATAAATCAACATCCATAACAGCAGAACCGCAATAAAAGTTGCCACATTGCCAACTTGAAGATCGAAGACAAAACCGTAGAGGAATGCAACTGATATACTACAAATAGTCCGAAAAGCTCGTGAGTGCGACACCAACAAGATATTCGCTCCCCATAAAACAAAACCTGTGGCAATAAGATGCAGCCAAGTCCAGATTGTGAATGCAGTCTTCATCGGGAAATAGCCCAAAAACCACAGCAGAGGAATGATATTAGGTGGATAAACAAAAGATGGAATAAACCCACACACTTTTGTGATGCTACAGAAACCGATGTTAAACACCTCCACATTAAAGGGACTCAAATGCTGATGGGCTAATCTACTCGCTACATAAAACCACTTAAAATCCCAGTAAGGCGGATCGGGCCGAGTAGTCAGATTGTAAACCAACCAACCGCTATAACAGAGAAATCGGGTGAGAACTAATACAATAACTGCTTGCAAAATAAAGTTAACGATAGGTTGACGACAACACTGAGTCAACCTGTGGATCGAAGGATGTTTTAAAAACAAAGAATCTTGCCATGCTGTTTTTTCGGTATCTAATCGCCAATTAAATTTGAGAAACAAAGCAACTGCAATTATAATAATTATATTCCAGACTCCAAAGCTAATCATAGGTAATAATTTTATTAAAATTACTCTTTGATGATATCACAACCAGAAATTTGATCGTGTCCGATAGATCAACCATAATATCCCGGTCGGGGCGGGTTTTTGAGATAGTAAATTATTAACAGGTATTGTTGGTGAACCCGCCCCTACAAAAATCGCGGTTGCTCGACCGGACATGATATTATCAACTAAAAATCAGCCTTTGAACCTAGAATCTAGACGTTTATTCCTGGTTTCAACCTAACTCTCTTTTCTCTCTTTTCTCTGCGTCCTCTGCGCCCTCTGCGGTGAAAAAAAGAAATCTTATTCACAAACGAAATAACATTGCCATCCAAAAGCCCGATCGCACTTTAGCCCCTTATAACCCTGTTCACCCCCAAACATATGCGTTAACCTAGTTGACTACAACTTGTACCGCACTCCCCAACTAAATTCATGCTTCCCCGCATCCAAGAATTAGCCGCCACCCTAGCACCCCGCTTAATCGAAATACGCCGCCACATCCACTCCCACCCCGAACTCAGCGGCCAAGAATATCAAACCGCCGCCTACGTAGCCGGAGTTCTCGCATCCAGTGGAGTTCACGCCATCGAAGGAATCGGCAAAACAGGAGTGCTCGGCGAACTCAAAGGCAACAGCAGCGAGTCCCGGTGGCTGGCAATTCGCACCGATATGGACGCTTTGCCGATTCAAGAACGCACAAACTTAGAATTTGCCTCTCGCAACGAGGGAGTGATGCACGCCTGCGGCCACGACATCCACACCACCGTCGGTTTGGGCGCAGCAATGATATTGTCTCAGCTAGGGGAAAAATTGCCCGGTCACGTCCGCTTCTTGTTTCAGCCGGCAGAAGAGATTGCCCAAGGTGCTCAATGGATGATTAAAGACGGGGCGATGCAAGATGTTGACGGCATCCTCGGAGTGCACGTTTTCCCGACGATTCCCGGCGGTTGCGTCGGTATCCGCCACGGGGCACTGACGGCTGCGGCAGATGACCTAGAATTGATTGTGATGGGCGAATCCGGCCACGGTGCGCGCCCCCACGAGGCGATCGACGCAATTTGGATTGCTTCTCAGATAATTACCACTTTGCAGCAGGCAATTAGCCGCACGCAAAATCCTTTGAGGCCACTGGTTTTGACGATCGGGCAAATTAACGGCGGACGAGCGCCGAACGTGATTGCCGATCGAGTAAAATTATTGGGAACCGTGCGATCGCTGCATCCCGAAACCCACGAAAACCTGCCGGCTTGGATCGAACAAATTGTTTCCAGCGTTTGCGGGACTTACGGCGCTAAGTACGAACTCACCTACAAGCGCGGCGTGCCGGGAGTCCAAAACGACCCAAAACTCACGCAATTAGTCGAAACTGCGGCTTTAGAAGCTTTAGGTCGATCGCGCGTCCAGATTTTACCAGAACCATCCCTCGGCGCGGAAGATTTTTCGATGTACTTAGAACACGCACCGGGAACCATGTTTCGCTTAGGAGTGGGACTGACTGACAAACCGAACTATCCCCTCCATCACCCGCAATTTGAGGTCGATGAAGCAGCTATAGTTACGGGCGCTGTCACCTTAGCCTATGCCGCCTACCAATATTGGAAACACCAGTAACTATGTCAGGAGCGAAAATACACAAGCTTGTAGGATGCCTAATGGCATAACGATTTTAGATTTTAGATTTAGGTCTAGGGTGCGTCCGGGATAAAATTTGCTCGGTGTAAAGTTTATTTGCGCCTACCTACCTACTTAGGAGAATTCTGCCAATTAAACCAGCCTCTCTTTCGGAATCCCGCTCTAGCAGCCGCCAAATGTGCTAACGTACAATCAAAAATCCCCAAATTTCAACTATCGGGAGATAGATAACTGTGTCCGCTCAAGCACCTCCAACTCCCCATTACAAATGGTTTAGCTGCATATCTAGCACTGTTTTCAGCGCATTGTGCCTGTTGCCTCTTTTGGGCGCTGCGGGATACGCCCAAACTCCCCAAAATAGACCCATCAAAATCGGCGTAGTGCAGCGGTTTGGCACCAAAGCAACCGACAAACTGACGCTGAAAGCATTACCGGGCGACAGCTTAACTTTGCGTTACAAAACTCCTCAAGGCATAGAAACCAAAACTGCTGCTAGCGTCAAGTTAGAAATAGCCCCGAAACCTCTGGAATCGCCCTTAGTAGAAGAACGAGTTGTTCTGAGCTCCCACCGCAGTTTCGAGAGTGCAGAAGATAGCGCCAATCAGTGGCGCGCCCAGGGAATTGAGGTAGAAATTGCTCAACCTTTTCGCTGGCAAGTTTGGGCAAAAAGAGATGTTTACAACTCTCCTTTGGTGCGGCGCTGGCTGTTGCAAAGTTTGCAAGCTCAAGGGAACACAACAGCTTTTTTGGATTCCAAAGTTTTAAAACAAATACCCCAGGCATTTTGGGTTTTAAACGGCTTTCGTTTCAACCGCAATGAGTTGGATGTGACGGCCGGGAAAAATGTGATTGAGGTATTGGAACAAACCACCCAAGAGGCGACAGCTATTGAACCAGAAAAAGCAATTCAACAAACTCACCGTTATGGCGGCAGTTTGCACCTGCAAAAAAATGCTTACGGCACTTATACTTTGGTAAATAAAGTGCTGACCGAAACTTATTTGCGGGGTGTTGTTCCTCACGAAATTGGGGCTTTTTCGCCTTACGCTTCGATTGTCGCTCAAACTATTTTAGCGAGAACCTACGCCCTGAGAAATTTGCGCCGGTTTGCTGTGGATAATTATGAGTTGTGCGCTGATGTTAACTGTCAAGTTTATAAGGGTTTGACGGAGGTTTACCCGCAAAGTGATAAGGCGATCGCCCAAACGAGCGGTTTGGTGCTAACTTACGAAAATCAGCTAGTAGACGCGCTCTATTCCGCGTCTAGCGGCGGCGTGACAGCCTCTTTTAACGATGTGTGGGAGGGCGCGGAACGTCCATATTTGCGATCGATCGTCGATTCGCCTAATAATATTTGGGATTTGTCCAAGCAGAGTTTGTCTGACGAAAACAATTTCCGCCGCTTTATCAGTTTGCAAAAAGGGTTTAATGAGGAAAAACAAGACACTTTTCGGTGGCGCGAACCTGCTTCTTTGACAGCGATTGGTGGATTTCTCAAACAGTATCTTCAGAAGAAACAGCACCCGCTGGCTAATTTGAAAACTGTCACTCAGGTGGAAGTTGTGGAAAGGTCGCCCGCAGGTCGAGTTTTGAAAATGAAGGTTCAAACTGACTTGGGCCCTATCGATATCAACAAAGACGAGATTCGCAATGCTTTTTACCCGCCGATTAGCACGCTTTTTTACCTAGAACCAATTTACAATCCCGACAAAACTCTCAACGGTTATGCTTTTGTCGGAGGCGGTTTCGGGCACGGAGTGGGAATGAGTCAGACTGGTTCTTACAATTTGGCTAATTTGGGCTGGAATGGATCTCAAATTCTGGGCTTTTATTTTCCCGGCGCTCAAGTTGTGCCGCTCAGCGATAACATTACATTTTGGCAACCATAAAATTAAACTCCCAAAATTCAGTGAGGACTTGCGTAAAAACTATCGAATGCAAGCAGGAGCAATGCAATCTCAATCCCGGATTTTTCCGAATCTTTAGCGCAAGTCCTAAAATTTTGAGATTTTAGATTTTAGATTCTAGACAGGATTTTACGAGTTAACTAAAATCTGCTATCTAAAATCTAAAATTATTCGGTCAGCTATCGCCTCAAACTGCTATTAATCAATAGCTTGGAGTTAGAGCAGATGACTGACGGCCCCCTTTTTAGTACAGCTCTTCTTCTTTGTGAGTTTCTATCGTACAGTCAGACTGGGGATAGGCGACGCAGGTGAGGATCATTCCGGCCTCGATTTGGTCGTCGTCCAAGAAAGATTGGTCGGATTGGTCAATTGTGCCTGATATAAGTTTGCCGGCGCAGGTGGAGCAAGCTCCAGCGCGACAAGAGTAGGGGAGGTCTAGTCCTGCTTCTTCCGCAGCATCGAGAATGTAAGTATCGTCCTCAACGTCAATGGTCGTGTTAAGTCCTTCGGCTTCGCTGATGAGGGTAACTTTGTAAGTTGCCATGCACTAAATCCTCTCAAAAATTCAACAAGATTGATAATTTTTCCTAATGCAACCTTCAAGGCTCTATGAGCTTTGAGGTTAGGCATTAGGTTCGTTCCCTCTATGATAGTAGGGGATAGAAGCCCGGTTGCAACACTCATTTACAAAAAATTTGAATCGGATTAGTTATCACTTTTTTTAATTTCATCTTTATTACTTATACCTACTAAAGTCGGCGATTTAAATCATCGGCACTACACAAACAAAGTCCGCGCAACGCGAGACTAAATATCAGTCGTAAAACTTTTAGATTTTAGACTTGGGATTCTAGATTGGTTTCACAGTTAATCTAAAATCTGCCATCTAAAATCTAAAATTATTTGGTCAGCTATCTGCTCAAAGAGTTACGAATTTCTAGCTGGGAGTGACAGACTGATACTTTTAATCCAGACAATCTCCGACAACCTGCGAGAATCCAAATATAGCACACTCGTCAGACAGGTCGGAGAGTATGGTGGTATCCCACAAAGCTTTAAGGAAAATCCCTAAAGCGCTACTCAAACGGGGTGTTTTCTAACCACAGTTGGGGCCTTTAAAAATTTTAGAGCCACCTAACTTTTATGGCTCTCACCGTATTTTGCACAAATTTTGGAGGTGTATTCTTCACTGGTTTTGACCAACCTCGAACCGCAAGGATTACAGAGATGCTCTCACGCCAAAGCTTGAGAGAAGTGAGAGAAAGTCCAAGTCATCATTACTGATGGTGTTATGCAGGCTACTTCAGTCTACACCAATTGTCATGAGTATTAAGTAAAAGTCTAGGAAAATATCATCCTAGTAATTGCTCCTAGGGGATTGTTTCAGTCTTAGATACAGAAACCCGGTTTCTTAACATAATTGCCGTATTTCAGCTTAATTCTGGAAACGAGCAACCGGGTTTCTTAAGGTATCGCGCGGAGCGTCCTTTTTTAGTACAGCTCTTCTTCTTTGTGAGTTTCGATCGTACAGTCAGACTGGGGATAGGCGACGCAGGTGAGGACAAATCCGGCCTCTAGTTGGTCGTCATCTAAGAAAGATTGGTCGGATTGGTCAACTTTGCCTGCTGTGATTTTGCCGGCGCAGGTGGAGCAAGCTCCAGCGCGGCAAGAGTAGGGAAGGTCGAGTCCTGCTTCTTCAGCAGCATCAAGAATGTAAGTATCGTCATCAACGTCAATGGTCTGGTTAATTCCTTCGGCTTCGCTGATGAGGGTAACTTTGTAAGTCGCCATGCACTAATCCTCTCAAAAATTCAACAAGATTGATAATTTTTCCTAATGCAACCTTCAAGGCTCTATTAGCTTTGAGGTTAGCTCTTAGGTTTGTTCCCTCTATGATAGTAGGGGAAAGAAGCAAGGTTGCAACACTTATTTACAAAAAATTTGAATGGGATTAGTTATAACTTTTTCTAATTTCATCTTTATTACTTATACCTATGTTGGGTTCAGCCTTGTGATACTGTTGCCGCAAGACTTGCGCTAAACCACCGGGTTTCTAGGAAAAATCCTATTTTGAGCCCTACAGCACAAAAACCGGGTTGTTGGTATGCCGTGTGTCGATCGAGTTTCAGCAAGACTGGCTGCAAGGCAAGTCCCTGCCGGCGTTGAAATGTATAGTTAGAATCGCATCAAGACTTGGGTGTTGAAGGCTCGATCGAATAAATCGCACCACAACCACAGCTTAAAATCGGGGCGATAGAACCCTAAAGCCCTGCACCGCAAGTCTGTAACTATCTAAAATCTTAAATCTCAAATCCCATGACTAATATTGATACTCGCTTTGGTTTTTCGGTTAATTCTCCAATTCGCGTGGGGATTGTGGGTACTGGTTTTGCCGCTAAGTTGAGGGCGGAGACAATTCAAGCTGATGGGCGATCGAACTTGGTAGCAGTTGCGGGCCACTCCCCGGATAAAACCGCAGCATTTTGTCAAAGGTTCGGGGCAGAAGCTGCGGTTTCCTGGCGCAAGCTAGTAGAAAGAGACGATTTGGATTTGGTAATTGTGTGTACGGTGAACCAGGATCACGGGGCGATCGTCCTGGCCGCGCTCGAAAATGACAAGCACGTTGTGGTGGAATATCCTCTATCTTTAGACGTATCTGAAGCCGAAAGGGCGATCGAACTTGCCACCCAAAAGCAAAAACTCCTCCACATCGAACACATCGAACTGTTAGGCGGTTTGCACCAAGCCATCAAAGAATCTTTGCCATTAGTCGGTAAAGTTTTTTACGCCCGCTACATTACTATTACTCCTCAACATCCAGCGCCACAGCGGTGGACTTATCAACATTCCCTCTTTGGCTTTCCGTTAGTTGGTGCAATTTCGCGACTGCACCGATTTACCGATTTGTTCGGGGAAGTGGCAAGCGTTAACTGTCAAGCTCAATTTTGGGACAGTCAGCCGGATTTCTACAAAGCTTGTTTGTGCAATGCACAGTTGCGCTTTGCCAATGGCCTTGTCGCTGAAGCTGTTTATGGAAAAGGAGAGACTTTTTGGCAGTCGGAAAACATTTTCACCATCTACGGAGAAGCAGGAACGCTGGTTTTCACTCCCGAATCCGGTCAATTAATTCAGGGAGAAAATCGCCGGAACCTCAAAGTAGGAACGCGGCGCGGTTTGTTTGCCAAAGACACCGATATGGTGTTGGAATCTTTGTCAAAGGGTACACCTTTGTACGTGGATAAGGCTAGTAGCTTGTACGCTTTGAAGGTGGCCGATGCTGCGAGGCGATCGAGCGAGAGTCGGCAAAATGTGGTTCTTGTAAATTCGTAAAAAGCTAGCGAGAACAAGGTTATTTAATTGGCGGAATAATCCAATATAATTAAGATTTTGCACCCTTCTCAATTACCTATTTAGTAACGGGCCATAGAGCTTGTTACACAATAAAATTCCTTCTTTGTGGAACAGGGCCGAAAGCGTGTTATTGAGAAGGGTGCAAGATTTGAGATACAGCGGTTTCCGCTGTTATGAGGTACACTAAAATATCATTGTTGTAGTCAAACCTAATGCAAGCGTATTCTCTCGCTCTCCGGCAAAAAATAGTCAAGGCTCATGGGGCAGAAAAGATGTCAACCGAGGAAAGTAGCTACTAGATTTGGGGTCAGTAAAAGTTTAGTCCAAAACTGGTGAATCTTCAAAAAACCGAGGCTAATTTACAGCCGAAACAGAGAGGCAAACCGCAATTGAGTCATCTGACAAATGCCGAACTATTCGTCAAAGCACTGGTGGCCAACCATCCAGATGGCACTGGGGTAGAGTTGTGTGAAGTATTTGCTCATCAGACTGGAAATTGGGTGAGCAGAACGGCCATGTGTCGGTATTTGCAAAAGTTAGGATTAAATCGTAAAAAAAAGCATGGTATAGTAGCCACGCCGCAACAGAAAGAGTCCAAAAATTAAGAGTAGAATATTGAGAAACGATCAAACATATTGAGCCAGAAAACCTGGTATTTTCGGATGAAACTGGGAGTTTACGCTCGCTTTACCAGAACTCATGCCCGTTCGCAACCGGGGACAAGAGTATCCTTATTTAAACCATTTTATCGAGCCGCAAAGATTACAGCTATAGGTGCAATTAGTATCAACAAAATGCGGGCAGTAATTACAATAAATGATTTAATGGATGGAGCAGCATTAGCCGTATTCATTGATAAATCTTTGTGTCCTGAATTATGGGCAGGAGCAGTAGTAGTGAAGCATAATTTACCGCTGATAAACTAGCATCAATTGTACCATTGATTGAAGCTGTAGGCGCGAGTGTTATTTGTTTATCTCCTTACTATCGCCTAGTTTAACCCTATTGAACTCTGGTGGTCACCACTCAAATCTTTTTTGCGGAGATTCGCTCCAAATAACGCATCTATGATTGATACAATAATAGCAGTTGCCCTCAATTTAATAAATCCTCAACCTTTAATAAATTGGGAAAGCAAGCTGTTGCTATTGTACCTCATAACAGCGGGAAGCGCTGTATCTGGATGACACATTAGTGCGGTTTAGTCTAGTGTCCGGCGAGTAAAGAAAGCGATCGCCCAAACAAATCCTTTTTTAGGAAAAATGACCGCGATCGCCTATTTCCTCCCCATAGTTTCTCCCACTTAATTTAGGCAGACCAAGCTTCGCGAAAGTCAGCATAGAGGGTCAATCCACCATCAATATAGAGCGTTTGTCCCGTAATGTAAGCCGCTTCATCTGATGCGAGAAAGGCAACAGATGCCGCCATTTCCTCCGATGTGCCTGCCCGTCCCATTGGGATATGGCTTTCGACTACTGCCTTTTGTTCTGGATTGTCAGTCCAGCTTTCATTAATCGGTGTAATTGTTGCACCGGGCGCAATAGCATTGACGCGGATGCCTCGGTTTGCGTATTCCAACGCTAGGGTTTTAGTCAGATTTCCCATGCCGCCTTTGCTGATGGAATAGCTGATATACATCGGGCGGGGGATGATTTCATGCACACTGGAAATATTGATAATCACCCCAGGGCGCTGCTGCTCTAACAGATGCTTAATGGTTTCCCGCGCACAGAGATATGCACCTCGCAAATTGACGGCAATTATGCGATCGAATTCATCGGTTGGCACTTCATGGGATGCGCTTTCTGTTTGAATCCCAGCATTATTAATCAGGATATCCAGACTACCAAATTTATCAATAACAGTATTCACCATACGAAGGATGTCGTCTTCTTTGGAGACATCTCCCTGAACTAATAGCGTTTCAACCCCGCATTCCGATGCTTGTCCACAGGCTTTTTGCAGAGCTATTTCTTCAGTATCTTCTGCCTCTTCTAGGCTTTTGCGATAGTTAACGGCAATGTTGCAACCTTCTTGAGCGAGACGAATGGCGATCGCCTGCCCAATGCCTGAACTCGCTCCAGTAATGAGTGCGTTTTTTCCCTTTAAACCTTTCATAATTTCTCTCCCAGAGATTCAAAAAAAAATGTTGTAATCGAAACCTCAAGCCAACTAGCTTCAACATCAACCAGAAGGTTGTTGTGTCTTTCCCCCAGGTATTTTATCAATATCCAGGAGGCTGATTATTACGCCTGCGATCGGGATCGACAGAAAAACTCTGACCAATCCAGCGACTCGCAGCCCCACTAATAGCGCAAAGAACATAATGACTGGATTTATATTAATGGAGCCTTGCATAATACGGGGCATGAGTAAGTTTTCTTCAACCTGCTGTAAGACAATGCAACCCACTCAAACTTTCAAGCTGAGCAGAATTCCTTGAGGCAGAATAATCAGGCAGATGAGGCTAATCTCAATCGTTGCGCCAATACCGGGAATCAGGTCAAATGCGCCTGCCACTGCAGCCATGAGCCGTGCATAGGGAATATCCAGCCAAATAAACACCAGAAAGGTAGAAAGGCCGAAGAAGAGTGATAATAGCAACCTACCCCAAAAGAAACCCAAAAAATTCTTTTGAACTGCCCTGGTCAAATCATCGCGTAAGCCGGGTGGAAATAGCCTCATTATCAGATTCCATAGTAGTCTACCATCTAGCAGCGTAAAGAAGCCAACCACCGCAATCACAATCACATCTAGCAAGTTGAATAACACATTTTGCTGGAACAACCCCTGCCACTGATGCCGAGGGCTTGTTCGCGCAGTTGTGTCTCAAAGGTGCTGAAATCGACTGTAATATTGCGCTTTTGCAGAAACGATTGGAGTGTTTCCAACAGTGCGATCGCCGAGACTAAAAATTGAGGAGCCTGTTCCAATAACTGCTGTGCTTGGGAAATGATAGCTAGTCCTAACGTTGCCATTAACCCACCTAGAATCAACGAGGCAAGTAAAAACACCAGCACAACCGCTACTTAACGAGGGATGAAACGAGATACAAATTTGACTGGAGAGTTCAGCACAAAGGCGAGAATGGCTGCAAAAATAGAAACAATCAGAACCGTTTCAAAATAGGCCAACACCTGCACGATCGCCCAGCCAAGCGTCCATAGTAGCAGGTAGCGAATGAGTGGAGGATTGTTCAGGTGTTCCCACATCCGATTGGTGTTAATTTTTGGATTGTCAATTACAGCCTGTCAACCTCTCCACCCTTCTTCATCGGCCTGATTCATACCAATTTAATGTGAAGTTGCACATATCTCGCTCCCCCTCGCATACCCCCTACTCCCCCTGATTGTTGGGGGACGAAAGATCGGAATCTTGTCCCCCCTTTGTAGGGGCGGTGCCAAGAGTGCCCGCCCTCTTGGCTAGGGGGGATCGGATTCTACGGAGCCTCATAAAAAATTGGTATAAAGGTTTTGCTATACCTTATTGATTTGATTTATGCTTACCTAATTATTGAAGTTTCCCTACAATCAGACCGACAAGCACAATCAGACCTAATGCTCTACGAAAGTAATTAACTCCTTGAAATAATTCTTCCCAAGCCCAAGTAAACAAAGAGCCAAAGGCTACTAGCTCCAACCCTAAATTAATTTTACCTGTTGTAACAATGAGCGTTAATAAACTAGCTACAATCCCGACACTCAGTGGTAGATTTGGCATCTGAGCTATAACAATTTGGCCTTCGCTGTCGCGGAATGTGCGATCGAACAATGTGTTTTCCATGATTTTCTCGTGTCAATGTAATAAATAGAACCAGGTTAACATTCAATACTGCGGGCATTTTTGGCAACGATACTACAAGCTTTACAGGGCAAGGCTCATAAAAAAGTCAAATTAAATGCAAGTCAGGAGTGGAGATGACATTGATTTAATTATCTGCTGGGGCTCAAAGTATTTAGAAAATCAGCCATCCCGCCCTATAAAAAATGTCCGCACTCTTGAACAGTTAAAGATTTGAGTTAGGCTTGATAAAGTTGGGTTTTTTGATTTCTAATCATAAATTTATTCTGTTGATTTTTTCCCGCCTTCTAAAATTTTTTGCGTTGAATGGTTGTACGGTAGTTTTATAGTAAAATTAAAGAATTTAAATATCCTCTCTCGCTTGGCAGAGTTTAGATTAGAATATTATCTATAATTGGACAGACATAATCGTTTGTCTACTATCGCATCGAGAGCGCTCGACCTGATGCTCAAATCAAAGGTCAGCAATTCACAGCTCTAAACCTTTTCGTGAAGCAGGCTTTAATCTCAGTTAGCAGTGCAGTAATTTCTGTTTGCAGAGCTTGAATAGATTTTGTACCCGCTATTTCTGCTCGATCGCTCTGGGCATCCTGACTCACAAAAAATGTAGCCAGCGTTGCTCTCAAATAACCGCATAGCGCGATCGCACACAACGCCAGCAAAAAACAAAGCACCCGCCCTTGGGCTGTTTTCCGAAAGTCATCAGAGCCGATCGTGCTCATCAACATTCCCGTCAACCACAGCGCAGTGCCATAGTCATTAATGCCACCAGTACCATTAGGAAGTTCGCGCTCAAACGCATAAATTCCAGCCACTCAATTATGGGGACGATCGCTATCAGTTCAGAACCCGCATTTTGAAGCTAGTCCAGGCTTCCGGTGATTCAGCAGACGCACCATACAACCGCTATGTTTAAGCCGTCAAGATAGTAAAAAAGTCCTGCTTATTTACCATTTTTTTGACCAAATGGATCGAAACCAGCAACTTCTGCCAGCGTATAAAGTGGCCGGCCCTTCACCTCCTCATAAATCCGCCCTATATACTGGCCCAAAATCCCAATACTGACCAACTGCACCGCACCCAAAAAGAAAACCGCCATAATCACAATTGTCAAACCAGTTAATGCCGAGCCCGCAGAGAAAAGACGCCAATACAAAACCAAAAAAGCCATCAAAACAGACACGAAAGCCGAAAACAAACCCAAATAAATCGACAGTTGCAGAGGGACTTTTGAAAAAGATACTAAACCATTCATCGCCAAACTTAAAGATTTTCTGAAGGTATACTTAACCTCGCCTGCAAAGCGCGGATCGCGTTCAAACTTAACCGCCGTTTGTTTAAAACCAATCCAAGCCCGCAGTCCCCGAATGTAACGATTGCGTTCTGGCATGGCGTTGAGTACATCCACCACGCACCTATCCATCAAACAAAAATCTCCGGTATCTATCGGAATATCAACATCAGCAAGATGGCGCAAGATGCGATAATACATATAAGCCGGCAACCGCTTAAACCAACCTTCTTGACGGCGTTGAGTGCGTTGAGCGTAAACAACTTGATAGCCCTGCCGCCACTGTTCTACCATATCTATAATTAGCTCTGGCGGGTCTTGCAAATCGCCGTCCATGATGACTACAACTTGACCTCTAGAAAAGTTTAAACCTGCAGTTACAGCTATTTGATGACCGAAATTGCGGGCAAAACTGAGGTAACAAATTCGCGAGTCTTTTTCGTGCAATTCTCGCAAAAGTTCGAGAGAGCGATCGCGACTGCCATCATTGATTAAAATTAATTCTACTGGGCCGTCCATTCGATCCATCACGGCACTAATTCGCCGATACAATTCAGCGAGATTTTCTTCTTCGTTATAGATAGGAATTACCAAGGAATACTTAGGTGTATCGTTCATTGCAGTTTCTGTTTAAAAATCGGCTTGCTTTTCAACCGTTAAATCAAAAGTTTCTTTTTCCCCCAACACGCTGGCTGCTTCACGAGAGAGGTTCGACAGGTAATTTCCCTCTTTGAGCCAGACAACAGCAGCCCACAACATAGCCGCGTACCAAAACTTATCTATTTTCTTAAATCCGAAAAATAAAAGATACCATAAGACTGACGCACAGCGAAAACATCTGTTATCATAGATGTTTAGTTCAGACTATAAAAATAACAATCATAACCCATAGATTCAAAATTGCATGACAAATTCCAATTATCTTTGGCAAGCAAATCAAGACTTAAGCGAAGCTTGTCTGCAACATCCCTTTGTCAGAGGCATTGCTGACGGCAGCCTCCCCCAAAATAGTTTTGCATATTACGTTGCACAAGACGCATTTTTTCTGGGAGCCTTCGCTCGCGCTTACAGTATCGCTGCGGCAAAAGCACCCGACTGGGAGGGGTTTGAAATTCTCCACAATCTCGGCAGCGGTGTTTTAGAAGAACTTCGGTTGCATCAAGGATATGCAGACAAATGGGGTGTAAATTTGCAAGAGGCAAAACCGGGAATTGCTACCCGCCGCTACACAGATTTTTTATTAGCGACAGCCTGGGGAAGCGGTGTCGGTTTGACAGTAGCCGCGATGACTCCTTGCTTGCGGTTGTATGCTTTTTTGGGACAGCAGCTAGCTAAACCTAATATACCGGAACACGCCTTTAGCGACTGGATTTCCACCTATAGCAGCCCGGATTTTGAGATTTTAGCAAAACGGCTGGAAAGTTTAGTCGATCGCTACGCAGAAGCTACGCCGGAAGTAGAAGCAACCTATCACTACGCCATGTTGTGCGAAAGAGACTTTTTTCAGGCAGCTTGGGAAATAGAGTAAATTAAGTTTGGGCAAAAGATATTAAGAGCGATCGCCCCTAAGCTACCCACAGCCAACTAGCAAACCTCACGGAAAAGCGCAGCAGAAATATACCAAACAATCCCATCAACCCGTAACCCCAACGAGGTCTAGCCGCCAATAACAAGCCAACACCTATTGACAGCGGCACAATACCGTAAGCGTAGCGCTCTACAGACTGTAAAGCTCCCGAAGTAACCAGCAGGGCCAAAGAGCAAAAACCGAAGCAAAGGATGGTAATGCTCAACCTTTTTCGTAAATACCACAACAAATAGCAACCGCCAAAAACCATCCCAACTTTAGTAGCAGCGTACAAACTGAAACTGAAAAACTCCTTAAATATCTCCAACCAAGTAGGCTGAACCCATGCTTTTTGGATGTGAATAAATGCTAAAGGATCTTCCAAATTAATAGCACAGTATAAAATAAATGAAAAGAACCCGATCGCGCTAGCAAAACCAGCAGCATAAGCGAGGGGAGGTCTTTTTTCCCTCCAAGCTGTCAGCAAAAAAGTAGGTATCAGGGCTACTCCTGGCCCTCTAGTAGCAGTCGTCAAAGCTCCCCAAAAAGCCGCCCAAATATACTCGCCCCTCTCAAAAGCTCGTAAAGCCGATGCTGTCAGGAACAAAAACAATCCTTCTGTATACATGACAGTGCAAAATAGTGAGAACGGACACCAAGCTAACACAGCAGTTGTCCACTTCGCTGCACCAGCATCGTATCGCTCCTCTACCCAAAAGTACACCAGCACTAAGGCAGCCAAAAACGCCAAAGAGTTGATTAATACCCCTGCTGCGTCGGCTCGCATTCCGAGGGTCATCAGCCCCCGAATTAGTAAGGGAAAAAGCGGATAGAAGGCAACGGAGTGCTGCTGCCCGTCATTTGCATAGCTGTAGCCTAAATGAGCGATTTGGGTGTACCATTTACCGTCCCAGTGCGAAAACAGTTCCCAGCCGCTTTTGGGAAGGAAGCCACTGACTAAACCCAGAACCGGCCAATTGTACACTGGTGGCTCCTTGCAGACTAAAGGGGCAATTACCTGCATCCCGATCGCAATTATCGATCGGCTCAGAAACCACATAGCAATTACAAAAATTAACCCGTCCCGGCTTTTGGAGCGCTCCAGGCGCGGAATTACTTCTAGCCCTAAATCAGTATTTGTCATTGCTCAAACAGCGAAAGACTGTAGATTTAAAATTAAAGTATAGTCCGCTGCCGAGCGATCGCCAAATATATACGTAAGTACAGCCGTACTGCTAATTTTAACGTCCGAGTTTATTGGGAATCCCTTCGCAGCCGCCGGGAATAGTCTCTCTAGACTTCGATCCGCACCAAGCGCAGCAGTAATAGCGCTGATCCTCCGACAGCCGCTTGACACCGGTGAAATCAGCGCGTTCAACTACAGCGCCGGTATGTTCGCCCGTTTGATAGTTGGGAAATTCGGTACGGCTGCGGGGAGATGCAGTTTGTGCCGAGCCGTAGAATAGTGCGGCGGCTCTCATGTCGGCGCGAGCGAGATTGGCGTCGTACAATACAGCGCGCGAGAGGTTGGCTTTCACTAAATCGCACTTGCTGAGATTGGCGCGGACGAGGTTGGCTTCGCTCAAATCCGTCCACCGCAAATCAGTGCCAGCCAGGTCAGCACCCGCTAACATGACATTGAGATCGATAACGCGGATACCGTGATCTCTATCTTCAGCGTAGCCGCCGTCGCCGTCAAGGATGGGGCGGCCTAAAAGCCGATCGCGCTTCAGCGGAGTAACCAATCTCGACTGCGACAAAAACCGCAGAATTTTAGCTTTACCTTCAGCATCTACACTGCTCATAATCGCAGCGGTGCGGCCTTCTGCGATCGCCCTTTCCTGCGGCCAGTCTTCCAAAAACCCTTGTTCGTCAAGGGCTAAGTCCGAAACCCCTTGAAAATAAGCATCGATCGTTTGCTGCTGCGTAATTCGATTTTGCTGAATCGTCAAATCTTTCGAGATCACGTACTGCCGCCAAGCCACGTAAACGCCCAAAATAGCGATCAAAATTTGGCCCAAAGCGCCGATCAGCTCGCCGAGAGCGCCGATGGCGTCCCAGTTGATTTGGATGTTGCGGCTTCCCGGTTCAGTATTACTACCGCTAAGCATCAGCAAGCCCACAATCCCAGCTAAAAGCCCGAAGCAGGCGACGATCAGAGTGCGCCAAGTCGGCGGAATTACCTGCGCCCAGATTTTGCCCCAACTCGGCCACATCAGCCGCAGCGATATGCCGATCGCACCGACAGCGCCCATTAAGCCCAGCCAAATGTTGTCATTGGCGAGCCCAAAAATCATCGCTGCGATCAACCCCAGCGTCAGCACCGATCCCGACTTCTCAGTAGTCGTTTGTTCCGGCTGCTGCGGCAAAAACACCTTGCGAGTTGGAGGCGGCGGCACCGGTTTTTCGGGTTCAGCAGTAGCGACGATTGTCCCTGATTCTGGTGGCACAGTAGGGTTCGCACCGTTCTGACTTTCTACAGTCACGTTAGACTCAGGGCGATTGGGTTGAGAAGAGTTGTTTTCTGGTGTCATGCGTTGAGGCAAATTCTAATTTTAGCCGGTCACTAAAACGATTTTAACTAACCTAGCAGTATTCTAGATAATATTACAATATAAATCTCCACTAATTACCCTCAAAGAGGTAACATACTATGGCCCTGGTACTTCCCAATCTGCAAGCAAAACAAAGGGGTCAAGTTCTTACAACAATCGCCGTCACGAATCGCATCGATCTAGTTATGGCTGAACGGGGATTTATTTCTGCGGAGGAAGTTCGATCTGTTACCCTCGATAACGTTGTTGTCGATACCGGAGCAACTCTGCTTTCCTTGCCAACTCCCCTTATTAGCCAACTAGGTTTAAGACAAGTAGGAGAAAGAGATGTAGAAACATCGGCTGGCATCACAAAAAGTCGAATTTTGGCAGGCGCTCAAATTATTGTAGAGGGGAGAGAAGGCAGATTTGATGGTTTAGAATTGCCCGAAGGCGTTTCTGCTGTTTTGTTGGGCGTGATTCCAATGGAAGAATTAGGATTAGAACCAGATTTGAAAAATCAACGGCTGCGAGTATTGCCGATGAACAATCAGCAAACATATTTGATGGGTTAGTCGATCGGCGTTTACCGTAGCACAAACCTCTGGCCTGTGATTCCTATTATGTCCCGTCAATCGATTTTAGATTTTAGATTTTAGATTTTAGATTTTAGAATTGAAGCATTGACTTGCGCGAGATAAATACGTTCGGCAAGTTTCATCGGCTACAGGTTTTTTATTTCTGGGTACTGAGTCTGCGAAGGAATGAATCCGGGGGCTTATATCCTGGATATTTTCGGTCAATTAGCCGCCCTCAAAAATGTTTGTAATGAGGAATTTAGTCCTCAAAGTTATATGACGACTTTAGTCCTGACTACAAACTAATTTTATTTCGTTGGTAGTGAGGACATAATATCATGGGGTCTTAATTTTTATTAATACAAAGAAACTGGGTCTTTGGGTAGAGGTAAGTTTTGGGCGCTACATCTAGCGAGCCAAATAAGCCTTGAGCAAATACACGCCAACCGTCCCAAACATCAAAACAACTAACCCTAAAAGTAACTCCATACTCAACCTTTGAGCATTGCCCAAAGCGACAAGAATTTGCTGCCGCACCACAAACGCCAACAGCCAGCAAATCTCCGCCTTCAGCCAAACCAAAAGGCCTCGCCCCAACAGATATTGCCGGCGAGCGTTCTCAGAAGTAATCCGTACCGGATAATTAAAAGTATGCGGATAGCGCGATATCGCAGTTAAAACCGCAAAAATAATGGCAGCCACCGCCGGCCCGATCCAAATCGTCACCTTGTCGCCCCAACCATCAGCCAGCCCCCCCAAGCCGAAATGAATCGGAATTCGATCGGGCAAAACGGCCCAAAACTTGACGATGAGCAAAACAGCCAGCAAAATCGCGATCGCCGCTAAAAGCTCTACCGCCAGTAAAACGGGCGAAAGCCCCAGAGAAATAACCGGCCGTTGGTTTGGTGCGTTTCCAGTCATGGCTACTGAAAATTAGATTAATATTGACAATAATAGTATTGGTTCCAATTCCATTCCCCAACAGCTTTCGTTGGGGGTTTCCAAACATCCCGCGAGGTTCTATGACGGCTCAGGTCTTGATTGAAAAGAAAAAGTTAGAAAAACCGCCCCTAACAATACACACATTAGGCGATCGCGTCCTGCGGCAGCCAGCCAAGCGCGTCAAAAGCGTCGATGCAGAAATTCGGCAGCTAGTCCGAGAAATGCTGCAAACCATGTACAGTGCGGATGGCATCGGTTTGGCAGCCCCCCAAGTCGGAGTCAACAAACAAGTAATCGTCCTCGACTGCGACCCGGAAAACCCCGCCACACCCCCAATGGTTTTGATCAACCCCACCATCAAAAGTAGCAGCAGCGATATCTGCATCTTGCAAGAAGGGTGTTTGAGCATTCCGGGAGTTTATTTAGAAGTCAAACGCCCAGAAGTCATTGAAGTCTCCTACCGCGACGAATACGGCCGCCCACAAACCCTGATAGCAACAGACTTACTGTCGAGGGCAATTCAGCACGAAATGGATCACCTCAACGGAGTGCTGTTTGTAGACAGAGTAGAAAACAAGCTCGCACTGAATGAAGCATTAGTCAAGCAGAAATTTTCGCCAAAGGCAGTAAAATCAGTATGATGGCAGGAACTCCGAAAAGTGGTTTACTATTAGCTCTTTCGTGCATCACTGCGATCGCGGCAGTCGGCTCCATCTTTGAGCTGTCATCCGGAGAAGCTCAACTTGGCAATTTAGTCACGGGCATCATCCTCGCCCTGAGCGTACCGCTAACTGGCATATTTTTCTATGCTGCCGTTCAGGATGCCAGGGCCAATCTATAAGCAGAGTTATTAGTCATTAGTCATTAGTAATTAGTAATTAGTAATTAGTAATTAGTAATTAGTAATTAGTAATTAGTCAGCAGCTAACAACCAATAACTGTGGAATAAAGACTGCTCAAAAATAACATCAGCTAACAGCTCGCGAGCTCATGACCAATGACTAATGACTGATGACTAATGACTCATAACTCATGACTAATGAAATCGGATTTCTGCGACAAGTGCCAGCCAAAGACGCTGTGGGAACCCCAGCATCCAAATACCAACTTTCTGAAGATGGGGAATTGGTCATCGGACGCGATCGCAATTGTCAAATAACCTTAGAGTCGATCGCCCACGGCATGGTTTCCCGTCGCCACGCCATGATCCGTCCCCTAACTCAGGGTACTTTGACGAGATGGGAAATTTGCGACCTCAACAGCGCTAACGGAACTTATATCAACGGAAAAAAGCTCTCTGGCTGCCAAACTTTAGAAACAGGCGATCGCATCAGTCTCGGCCTTGACGGCCCTGAATTTATATTTGAATCTCCCGTAACCCCTTACCAAAATCAACCCGGATTAAGAGCACCACAAACGGGCAATTTTGCTGGTATCGAAAAAGACGCTCTCACTTTAACTCAATTATTCCCGATCGCCTCCACTGGCAAACAATTAAGCCAAAAAGCTTACTTATATCCAGGTATCGCCACAGTTATTGTTGTCGTGTCGATGTTTGTCGCGGTTGGAAATTCTGCAGCATTCAACTTGCTGCTGTCAGCTTACCTCGCCGGTGCGGCTTACTACTTTATCTATCAACTGTGCGGCAAACACAAGCCTTGGTGGGTATTGCTTGGTTCGGCTTTAGCTACAGTCCTGATTCTGAGCAGCCCCTTATTAATTGGATTTATATTCGTATTTAGAGAAGTTTTGCCCGGCCGCCTGCCAATCGAAGGCGAAACAATCAGTTTTTTGCCTTTTTTGACCAGAATGTTTTTCGGGGCGGGTCTGATGGAAGAATTGCTGAAAGCCGTGCCCGTTTTGGGAGCCATGTTGCTGGGAAATTGGCTGAAAAATCCGTGGCGCGATCGAATCGGCGTTTGGGAACCTTTAGACGGAATTCTGTTAGGAAGTGCCTCGGCAGTCGGCTTTACACTGTTAGAAACTCTGGGGCAGTACGTTCCCAATGTCATCCAAAATGTCACCCTGCAAGCAGGGCCCGACGCCGGACAATTAGTAGGATTGCAGTTGCTAATTCCCCGCATTTTGGGTTCCGCCGCCGGACACATGGCTTACAGTGGCTATTTGGGATATTTTATCGGTTTGAGTGCCCTCAAACCCAGGAAGCGCTGGCAAATTTTGGGCGTAGGTTATTTCAGCGCTTCCGCACTTCACGCTTTGTGGAATGCGTCGGGAGCCGCCAGCGTACTTTTGCTGGCGTTGGTGGGAGTTTTGTCCTATGCGTTTTTGGTAGCTGCGATTTTGAAAGCCAGAGCTCTGTCTCCGAATCGAGAGCAAAATTTTGCAACTCGAATATTTTATGAAAAGTGACTGCTGAGTGCTTAATTGTTGAGGTGCGATCGCGCTTCAAACTGCCATTTTTTTCTTGTGTTTTAACCAGGTTAAACCTGCCAATGCTAAAGCTGTGCCCCCAACGGCGATCGGTTCGGGAACTGGTTCGGCTGCGGTATCCACTAGAGTGTAAATTTTTTTGAAGTCAAAGATTGCCGAATGTAAATAACCGAACTAATACGGATGCGTCCTCTGTTGTATTTGTATAATTTATGACTTTCACTATTACTTTTGAACAGAAACCCGAAAAATGTTTGAGCGTAACCGCCAAATATTCCGACGGGTTTGTGTTGTTGGGATGCTGCAGGCGATCGTCCCGCTCTGTATACACACTTAATAAATTTTGTCAATACGCAATTTACCGACCTTTTGTCCCAGTATTCTGCCCTTGTGTATGATTCGCTTCTGCTTAATTCCCGGATGCGATAATCGCAACTGAACTTAGAAATTCTTCACAAATAGTTTGACTGTGGTACTATCTGGATGGCTGTGAGTAGCTGAGGGAAGCCAAGGGGCTTGATTCCTGTGGTGGTGGAGGAGAATCCAGGAGTGCTAGATAGGATGTCATTGGGATACGCAAACGTTTTCGCCCAGCGAAGTCAACCTGAACCCCTCCGCATTGGGGTGATTGGGGTTGGCAATATGGGCCAGCATCACACGCGAGTTCTGAGCTTGCTAAAAGATATCGAACTCGTGGGTGTTGCAGACATAAATGTAGAGCGGGGAATAGATGTAGCAAGCAAATACCGGGTTCGCTTCTTTGAAGACTACCGAGATTTGCTCGCCCACGTAGATGCAGTTTGCGTCGCCGTTCCAACTCGCCTGCATCACCCTGTGGGGATGTCTTGTCTCCAAGCGGGTGTTCACGTTTTAATTGAAAAGCCGATCGCGGCTAGCATTGCCGAAGCCGAATCTTTGGTCAACGCGGCTGCTGAGGCCCACCGGATTTTACAAGTGGGTCACATCGAGCGCTTCAATCCAGCTTTTCAGGAACTCGGCAAAGTGCTGAAAACTGAAGAGTTACTGGCATTGGAAGCTCACCGGATGAGTCCCTATTCCCAGCGGGCTAACGACGTATCGGTAGTTTTGGATTTAATGATCCACGACATCGACTTGCTCCTGGAATTGGCAGATTCCCAAGTGGTGAAGCTGACGGCCAGCGGCAGCAGGGCCTCAGATTCAGGTTATTTAGACTACGTGACAGCGACGTTGAACTTTGCTAACGGCATTGTGGCCACCCTGACTGCCAGTAAGGTGACGCACCGCAAACTCCGTTCAATCGTGGCTCACTGCAAGAATTCTCTGACAGAGGCAGATTTTCTCAACAACGAAATCTTGATTCACCGGCAAACAACCGCCAATTACGTGACGGATTACGGTCAGGTGCTTTACCGTCAAGATGGGTTGATCGAGAAAGTTTACACCAGCAATATTGAACCGCTCCACGCAGAATTGGAGCATTTTATTAATTGCGTGCGGGGTGGAAATCAGCCTTCTGTGGGAGGAGAACAAGCTCTCAAAGCTCTGCGGCTTGCGAGTTCGATCGAGCAAATGGCTCTCGACGGTCAAGCTTGGTATCCGAAAGAGCTAGAGTCTACTTTGCAAGTTAGCTAAATCGAGACAAATCTTGTCGTTTCCGGGTGCTTTTACAGTTTGGGTTTGTTGTTTGTTGAAGAGAATAACTGTTCCCATGCAACCGGATTCGATGTCAGCCGATTTGACATTTGAGACGGGGGCGCGAGCATTTCGGCGAGCGCGAGCATCGAGCCGCGCTCACTCGATTCGCGCGAGCGTCGAAGGATTTTAGACTTTAGATTGACTCTGCAGATGAATCTGGGGGCTTGAACTAAGGTTTAAATTTTTTTGCTCTCCACAACAGGAGTCGGGGGCAATTGTCCGTCTTGAGGTGAGGTTGATTAACAGTAAGACTTTTTCTGACATTTGCTAACAATCACTTACATTTGCCTTCTTGTCTTCATGTCATATAGAATGAATTTAGCCACTCAGATGTAGGTGAAAAACCTTGGTAGTACGCAACCGCTATATAAATAAGTTGCCTCTACATTATCAAAGCAAATAATCAGATTGGCTAAGAGCTGTAAGCGATAACCAAGCTGAAGGCAAGAATATAAGTGCTTGTAGAAATTTCTACGGGCATCGGTTGATACGCCTTTGTTGAGATATGATCTCAACTTATGTATTTGTTAGCAAATGTTAGCAAAAAAGTATCGGTTAGGATTTATCAGAAAATTGGGTTGAAAACCCTGTCCTTGTAGGACGGCTTTTTTCCATTGTTAAGTAAAATAACAAATCCATCTTAACAAATGAAGATGGTAGAATAACCAAATCAGACAAGATGTAAAAACCTACCCCCGGACTGGGGGAAAGTCTACGCCCAAAACATTTTTGAGGAGATATGACTACGCACTCTTTTTTGCCCAGAGTAGTCAGCCTGGGAACCCTAGCTATAGGGATATTAAGACGGAAATGTCTTAAGAATCCCCGTGCCTTAAGGCCGGAGAGTGTCAAGCCAAAAAAGAGCGACTATTTGACGACTGATGGTTTTGCTAACTAGCTGATTTCCTTGAGGACTCAGGTGAATGCTGTCTCGATACAAAGTTGGAAATTCGGCCGCACAATTGAAAATGGGAAGAAAATCTATGTAAGTAATTTTCTCTGTTTCTACGAGTTCGGCGAGACGCGCTCTAGCCTTGACTTCCCAGTCGCGAGGGCCCGGGCCGCCGAGTTCGCCCCGCTTGGGCGTGACGGCTAGCAAAAACTCGATGTTGGCGGATACAGCTATTTTCTGGATTTGGCTAATAGCCTCTAAGTTGCAGCCTACTACATCGCCGCTTGTGGCTCCGGGTGCGGCCAATTGAGGAGTCGGCACTGCAGGTAGCAGGTAGCGGCTCAATAACTCTAACGTAGCCGATCGGGGTTTGCGATCCGGGTAAGATCGATCGCGTCCCACAACCAGATCACAGGGAGCCGATGCAAACAAATCGTCCGTATTGAGCAGCAAAACCAAAGCCTTTGCCCCAAAAACACCGAACCGCTTGGCGTAAGCAAGTTGATTCCTCGGCCCCCAAGAATTGGCTGAGGCGTTGAGAACTTCAAAATTTAAATAGTTGACTTGTGAACATAATTGTGCATCGCTCGCCAGATTCTGTACTTGCAGTCTCAAATTCCGAGCCATAATTTCCGAGATCGTATCTGTCTGATGTGTCCACCAACCGCCGTTGGCGACAGAATCTCCCAACAGCAAGACGCGCAGAGTTTCTGGAGGGGCGATCGGGGCGATCGCTCCGCTACGCATCGAATACTCGTTAATCTCAATCCGGTTGCCCAAGCGGCGCACCTTCTGGTTGGGCGCCAACAAATAGCCGCACTCGGCATCGGCAATATAAATCAAGGGATTACCAAAACCCAGCAGCACCCGCAGCAGCACTTCGATTGCCGCCCCCAATGCTGCGGTGACAGCCAAAATTATGAGAACAACTTCCACCAGTCAACCTCGATAGAGAAGGAAAAACCCCTGCCGACACCAAGGTATAAAAAAGAATGCAACTGCAGTCAAGCTTTCAACCCCGATTGTAGTCAGTCGATTTGAGATTAAAGATTAAAGCATTGACTGCCATACAAAGACTAGACAAGTCTAGACATTTGTTTCTTACTTCATCGGGAGCATGGGAGCGGTTATCCCTCGGTAAGCTTTCACGATGAGGCCAAACGCGATAAATTTACTGCGGCGTTCAAATCCCTGTCCATCGAATGCCCGCAACTTCCGCAGTTATAAATTCTTTCTTTGAGCGGCATATCTTGGACGTGTCCGCAATTTGAACAGGTCTTGCTTGACGGAAACCAGCGACTAGCGATGATTATTTCACAACCAAACTTTTTCGCTTTATACTCCAACTGACGCTTGAATTCGTAAAACCCACAGTCAGCTATAACTTGAGCGAGTTTGTGGTTAGACAGCAAGCCAGAAACATTTAAATCTTCTACTACTATCGTTGCGTGGTTTTTGCATAAATAAGTAGTGATTTGATGAAGAGTGTTTTTTCTGAGATTTGCTATCTTAGCGTGATGTTTTGCGAGTTGAATTTTGGCTTGATACCTATTATTAGAACCTTTGGTCTTTCTGGATAGCTGCTTTGACAGCCTACGCAGCTTACTGAGATGGGTTTTATAGTGCTTTGGATTGGGGAATACTACGCCAGTTGAAAGTGTTGCTAATTCCTTAATCCCTAAATCAACTCCCACGACACCGTGTTGCTTCACAGTCGGTTCGTGTTCCTGTTCGTAAGCAAAAGCGATAAACCAACTGTCAGCAGTGCGCGAGATAGTGATTGATTTGCAGGTTGTGTGGGGCAATCCTTCATAAGTTTTTACCCAGCCGATTGTTGGCAGCTTTATAGATGTACCGCCCACGGCTATAGGCTTTCCACTCGCATCAATAGTGAAAGAATCGTGATGTCCCTTCTTCTTGAATTTGGGATAACCACCTTTTTTTGAGAAGAATCTCAAAAAGGAATCTCCTAGATTGTCGAAGGCATATTGGGTAATCTTTTGGCAAATGCCTGCCTCTTTAATCCATTCAAACTCAGGTTTTACGTGGTTGTTAAAGAATTTCTTGAGGAGGTATTTGTTGGGCTTCAGTCCATCTCGATAAAGGTCGCCCCAAGTCGCTAAGCCCCAATTGTAAGTAAACCTCGCTATTCCAGCGTGTTTGCTCATTATTGTTGCTTGACTTTTGCTGAGTTTTAACTTTGTCTTGATGGACAAAAGCATTGTTCGACCTCAACACTGTATTTCTTTGTTGCCTGAGTTTGACACATCTTGTGCAGGCTTGTCAATAGCCTTTTTTAAGTTATCTTTAATTTCTTTGGAGTAGTTTCGTAATCCGTACAGGCGACAGGAGAAGCAGTGAATTATGGCCATTAAATCTTCCACTAATTCCTGCTGCGGAGACAGTGACTCCTGATTAGCGACTACAATCTCACATCCAACTGATGCAGCAAGTTCCTGAACAAACTCAAAAGCGAAGCGACACATTCTATCCTTGTGTGCGATTACTATGGTTGATATTTCGCCTTTAAGCATTGACAGCATAATAGCTAGAAACTTTTTTCGTCTAAAGTTTAGTCCGCCGCCGATTTCTGATACCCAGTCATCGACGACCAACCCTCTACCCAGACAGAAAGCTTCCATTGCCAGCATTTGATTTTTTAGTTCGGGCTTTTGTCCGCCAGAAGAAACTCGACAGTAGACGATGACCTTCCTGTTAGCTTCTATGGGTCTGAGTCCGCTGGCTATTAGAAAATCGTCTTCTGTGTAGAATCGATGGCCTGACAAGGTGCGCTTGGCTGGTAGTTTCCCTGTTGCGTCCCAACGCTGGAGGGTTTTCACTGAAAGTCCAAGCTTTCTTGCAAATTCGTGGGGCTTAAACATAGTAGACTTGTCGTAGTTTGTCTACAAGTGTACCACCTTGTTTATTTAATTACTAGCTAGGGTCAAGCTCCACAGATGAATCTGGGAAATATCCCTAAAATCTAAACTTTTTTGCTTTCCAGGACTCCTGTCTACAAGCAAGTATCCGTCTTTGAGTGAGGTGAGGTCGCCTTTGTAAAATCTAAAATCTAAAATCTAAAATCTAAACTGTTATGGCTGCGGGCTTTGAGCAACTTGGCGACCCGATTAAGTCAACCGAATCGCCCCCGTCGATATAGAATTCTAGAATATACCGTGACTCATCCGCCGTCAGCAGTCAGTGAACTTGGTGGTTTCAGGAAAATCCGTGGACTTAAAACAAATATTCAAAACGCCGAATCCCATAATCGGTGTCGTACATTTACAGCCTTTGCCAACTTCTCCCCGCTGGGGCGGAAACCTCAAAGCTATTATCGGAAGAGCCGAGCAAGAGGCTACAGCGCTGGCTTCTGGTGGCGCAAACGGTATCATTGTCGAGAACTTTTTCGACGCTCCTTTTGCCAAAGACAGCGTAGATCCGGCTGTGGTAAGTGCCATGACGCTCGTAGTTGAGAGGCTAACAAATCTCGTGACGCTGCCGATCGGCGTTAACGTGCTGCGAAACGACGCCCACAGCGCGATCGCCATCGCCTCCTGCACAGGAGCTCAATTCATCCGCGTCAACGTCCTCAACGGCATCATGGCTACAGACCAAGGCTTAATTGAAGGCCAAGCTCACCAGCTACTGCGCTACCGCCGGGAATTGGGCAGCGATGTCAAAATATTAGCAGACGTGTTAGTCAAGCACGGGCGACCCCTAGGCAGCCCCAACTTGACCACAGCCGTCCAAGAGACGATCGGGCGAGCTTTAGCCGACGCCGTAATCCTTTCCGGCTGGACAACTGGTAGCCCTCCCAATCTCGAAGACTTAGAACTCGCGAGTGCAGCAGCAGCGGGAATTCCAGTTTTCATCGGCAGCGGCGCCTCGTGGGAAAACATTTCCACCCTCATGCAGGCCGCTGACGGCGTAATCGTATCGAGTTCCCTGAAGCGAAACGGCCGCATCGAGCAGCCCATCGATCCGATCCGCGTCAGTCAGTTTGTAGAAGCCGCCCGCCGCAGCTTGTCACAGAAAGAGCCCGAACAGGAAAATAGAGATGCTAATGGCTCAAGAGGGCCAACACCGGAACCGGGCAAAGTCACAAGTAAAACGTAAAATAGGAATTGTTGGCAGTAGTCAGTTGGCAGTAGTCAGTTGGCAGTAGTCAGTTGGCAGTAGTCAGTAGTCATCAGTTATCAGTTATCAGTCATTAGTTAACAATTAACAGTCAACAGTCAACAGTCAACAGTCAACAGTCATTAGTCAACAGTCATTAGTCAACAGTCAACAGTCAACAGTCAACAGTCAACAATTCCCAATTCCCAAATTACCAAATCAAAAAATGATTCGCCGACGTTCAACCCCTTGGATTCATCGCTGGTCTAGGACTGTGATGGCAGCGATCGCAGCCATAGGCGTCGTAGAAACGGCCTATCTCACGATCGCTAAATTCACGAATGGCTCGGTCATTTGTCCCACCAGCGGCTGCGATAAAGTTCTCAACAGTCCCTACGCTACAGTCTTTGGCACCGTGCCTTTAAGTTTGTTAGGCTGTCTCGCTTACCTGAGCATAGCAATCCTGGCATTGGCTCCCAAAGCTGTAAATCCCGCCACCAATAAAGGACTGCACTCTCAACTAGAAAAAAACACTTGGCAAGCGCTATTTATCATCACCGCTGCGATGGTAATTTTCAGCAGCTATTTGATGTATTTGATGGCTTTTGAAATTCAGGACCTGTGCATTTACTGCGTCACTTCTGCCTTATTTGCGCTGTCGCTGTTTGTGCTGGTGCTAGTCGGGCGCGAGTGGGAAGATATCGGACAGTTGGTGTTTACAGGCATTTTGGTGGCAATGGTGAGTTCGATCGGCGCCTTGGGACTTTATAACAGCGTCAAGTCACCTCCTCCTATTGTCTCTACCCCCGGAATTGCACCCCCTGCTGTCACTACCACCTCCGGCCCGGCACAAATTGCTTTGGCCCGCCACCTCCGACAAATCGGCGCTAAAGAGTACGGCGCTTACTGGTGTCCCCACTGCCACGACCAAAAAATGCTGTTCGGCAAAGAAGCAGCCAAAATAATTGATTATTTTGAATGCGATCCCAGGGGGCAAAATTCCCGCGCCCAAATTTGCCAAGCTGCTGCGGCGAATGTTAAAGGTTTCCCGACTTGGGAGATTAATGGTCAGTTTTATGCAGGGACACAATCTTTGGATAAACTCGCTGATTTATCGGGTTACACGGGCTCCCGCAACTTTCAAAACTAACAGGAAAGTGGGGGATTATAGATGACAGATTTTAGATTGATGGGCAGGAAATATCCTGGTTTTTAACTTAGTTTAGCGTGGGTTCGTGCTGCGAAATCAATCTAAAATCTTGCATTTATTATATCAATAAAAAAATAGTAAAAATTAGTTAAGCTGTCACGCATTTAAATTGCATATTCAGGGCGGGCTCTTAGGCCCAACCCCTACTCCCCACAAGACTTAGATTATTTTTTGACATTCAATTTAAATGCACAACAGCTTAGAACGAAAAAGTTTAAAACAAGTTGTGGGTTTTTAGTATTTAGATCGGCGAATAACTACTAAAACTTTTACAGAAAAATGCAATAAACCGGGTTTCTGCTTCCAGAATGATTGTTGAAATGACATATTTTGGTTGCGAAACCCGGTTTCTGCTGTTGCAGCCCGATCGCACCGAAAAACCAAAAAATTCGATAATCTAAAATCTAAAATCTAAAATCGACTCGCCCGCACCGAAAAACCAAAAAATTAGATAATCTAAAATCTAAAATCGATTCGCCCCCACCGAAAAACCAAAAAATTAGATAATCTAAAATCTAAAATCGACTCGCCCCCACCCAAAAACCAAAAAATTGGATAATCTAAAATCTAAAATCTAAAATCTAAAATCGACTCGCCCCGAAGATGTAAAACCTATAGGTAGTAGTAGTTTAGATGCTCAAAGGGCGAGGCCCAAATCCCCAAAATATGCTAAAAACTATCAAAAAATGGGTCGATCGAGAACGCCGAGTATTGATTACTGCGAGTGCGGTTGCTAGTACGGTGATTGTAATGCGCTGGTTCGGATTTTTGCAGGTGTGGGAATGGGCTGCTTTCGACCACTTTGTGCGCTGGCGGCCGGCCGAACCCATTGACTCGCGCATCGTCATTGTAGAAATTAAGGAAGCTGACTTGCAAAAATACGGCTACCCAATTTCGGATGCTGCCTTGGCCCAATTGCTGCAAAAATTGCACGCTGGCAAGCCGCGGGCGATCGGCCTCGACATTTACCGAGATTTGCCAACTCAACCGGGTAACGCCGAATTGCTCAAAACTTTTAAAACTATTCCCAACTTAATCGGCATTGAGTTGATGGCAGACGAAACTAGGTTAGGAGTTCGCCCGCCTCCGGTACTTGACAAGCTCGATCGAATCGGTTTCAACAACGTTGTCATCGACGCTGACTCAAAAGTGCGGCGAACTTTGCTCTACGCTTGGCCCGGAGACGGCAAAACTCATCAAAGTTTCGCACTCAGACTGGCTTTGCTTTACCTCAAAAGCGAAGGGATTTCCCCTCAACGAGCCAGAGTCAATCCTAAATACTTGCAGTTAGGCAAGGGGGTTTTTCGGCCTTTTCAACCGAATGATGGTGCTTACGTTCGATCGGACAGCCGTGGCTATCAAATTTTGACCAACCTGCGCGGCCCGCGAGGCAGTTTTCGCACTGCATCGATGGGCGATGTGCTTTCTGGCAAAGTACCTGCTGATTTTGTACGATCGCGCGTTGTCTTGATCGGCTCAAATGCCCCCAGCCTCAAAGACTTTTACCAAAATTCTTACAGTTCCGGTTGGTTTAGTCCTCCCCAGCAAATACCGGGAGTCGAGCTTCAGGCTCATTTCTTGAGCCAAATTTTGAGTGCAGCCCTCGACGGGCGCGGCGGTATCAATGTCTGGCCAGAGGCTGCGGAGTTGCTGTGGATTTTACTGTGGTCTTGGGCGGGTGCAAATGTGAGTTGGAATTTGCGATCGCTTGGTCGATCGGCTTATTGTTTATTAAGTATCTGTATAGGTCTGAGTGCCAGTTTATACTTAGCATTCTTAGCAGGTTGGTGGCTACCGTTAATTCCTCCAATCCTCAGTCTTGTGGGTTCTGGTGCTGCTGTTGTGGGTTATCTGGCTCACTTGCAAGAAGAATTAAAACGGTCTAAAGAATTTTTACAATCGCTAATCGATACAATTCCCGACCCCATTTTTGTCAAAGATCGAAATCACCGCTGCGTAGTTTTGAATCAGGCATATTGTCGGTTTATTGGCTATCCTTTAGAAATTTTAAATTGCCGAACCGATTACGATTTATTTCCCCAAGCCGAAGCCGAGATATTTTGGCAGCAAAACGAATTAGTATTTCAAACTCACCAGCCGCGAGAAAATGAAGAATATTTTACTGACGCTAACGGAATTACGCATCTGATTGCGACTAAAAGATCCCTGCATAAAGATGCTGCCGGCAACCTATTTTTAGTCGGAGCAATCAGAGATATTACCGAGCGCCAACTTCGGCAAAATGCCCTCGAACAAAAAAATGCTGATCTCAGCCACCAAGCTTATCACGATGCTCTTACCGGTTTGCCCAACCGCCCAATGTTCTACGAATGCTTGCATTCCTCTCTAGAAATAGCCTCCAGCAATCAGGAATTGGTAGCTTTACTGTTTTTAGATTTAGATGGATTTAAATCAATCAACGACACTCTCGGACACAATGTGGGCGATTTACTCTTAAAAACAGTTGCCAGTCGGCTCAAAAAATGCTTGCGGGGCAGCGATACCATCTCGCGGTTGGGCGGCGACGAGTTCACAGTCATTCTGCCCGCAGTTCCCGGCCGCGACGAAGCTGCGAAAGTAGCTGAAAAAATTTGCGACGCCATCATGCAGCCTTTTATTTTAGAAGAACATACAGTTTCTGTAACTACAAGTATTGGCATTAGTTTATATCCCATTGACGGTCAAGAGCCAGATATTTTAGTTAAGAATGCCGATGTTGCGATGTATCGTGCTAAGGAACGCGGGAAAAATCAATATCACTTTTATTAATTAAGATTAGTTAAAAACATAATACAACTGTAGGTAAAGTCCCCACCCCTATCTGGATAAGTCATTTATAATTTTTCAATTTTTTTATCTAAAATCTCAATAGTTCGGACAAAATTTGAGCCATTTTTAGACCTCAAACCTTAATGGGGCTGTGAGGGAGATATTATTTCAGGCGTCCCCTGTGCAGCTAACTTAAAAAACTAGCTCGCTCCTTAAACTGTAAGCCCTCTAAGCTTTTTGAAACCGTTCAAAAAAATGTCCAAAGTAGTGAAATCTAAAATCACATAATTTTAAAGCATCTCATCTGTCATCTGTCATTAGATAGATTTAGCCAAAGATAAAACTTATGAGAGCAACTTGCCGTCTCATCAAAATGTTACAAAATATTAAAATAAATCACAACCTGAAACCAAATTCAAGTCGCCAAAAAGCCTTAATATAAAAAAACTTATGTAAATTTACTAAAATTAATTAAAGTAAATGTAAAGATATCAGTGGAAATACGGAAATTGATAGATATAATAGGTGGTACGGACGTGCATCTACTCCAGTGATTTAAATAAGGCTGTGAATACTATGCGTACTTGGATTCAGCTCACAACAACGGCAACCCTGGCTGCCTGCCTGCAAGTGAATACAGTCGGCCCCGCAAATGCGGCTCGACTTGCCAGCAACTCAACTAGCAACTTAACAAAAGCCCGTAGCGCGGGCAATATCCCGACGGCATCGACCCCCAGAGTTTGGACAGTTACACCAACCTCTAGGTTGGGAAATCCCCAACAATACGAACCAGACCCGAACGGGAGCCCCAAAAGTGACGGTACGGGAACGCGCTGACCCCAAATTTTCAATCAATTTTCAATCTTCAATTCGCGGAGATTTGTACCAATTAAATTGGTTAATTAAAGTATGGCTGCACCAATCCGGATCGGTGAGGGGATAGTCCACTCGGTAATGACCGCCGCGACTTTCGGTGCGAAACGCAGCACTTTTGACAATTAAATAGCCGATATCCAATAAATTCCCAACTTCTCCCCAATTTCGCAAAATTGAGCTATTCTGGGCCTCAGCAGGGGAAAAATCAATAATTTGTCCGGGCCGCAAATTATTAAGCGTTTGACTCAAAGGCAACGAAGCAAATTCTTGCCGCCAAATCTCAAGTTGGACGATCGCCCTTTCCAAATCCCGCTGTCCTCGGCAAATTCCCGCACTCTGCCACACCAAATTCCGCAATTCGACCCGCAACTTTTCGATCGCCTCAATATCCTGTTCAGAAATCGATTTTTCCAAAATTTCCCCCGCCTCGAACCGATCGGCGAATGCCTCGGGCCTTCCACCTTCTAGCTGCAAAAGTCCCATCTGCGCCCCAAAAACCAGACATTCCAGCAGCGAATTGCTCGCCAACCGATTAGCGCCGTGTACCCCCGTGCTCGCAGTTTCTCCCACCGCGTACAAACCCGGAATCGAAGTTTGGTTAAACTTGTCAGCGACAATTCCTCCCATCCAGTAATGGGCCGCAGGCGTCACCGGCACCGGTTCGGAAAAAATATCAATTCCCCAGTCAGCGCACACTTGAATAATATTGGGAAACCTGTAGCGCAGTCGATCGACCGCAATCGGGCGCAAATCCAGCCAAACATGAGGTTCCCCCGTCTTCTGCAAGTGGCGGAAAATAGCGCGGCTGACAACATCCCTAGGGGCGAGTTCCCCGCTGGGGTGAGAGTCAAAAGCAAAGCGATATCCCTTACTGTCAACCAAATGAGCTCCTTCTCCCCGCACCGCTTCGCTAATGAGAAACCTCGGCGCGCCCGCTGTGCTCAGCGCCGTCGGGTGAAACTGCACAAATTCTAAATCTCGCAGCAGCGCCCCGGCGCGCCACGCAATTGCCACCCCGTCCCCGGTACTTACCGACGGATTGGTCGTTTGAGCAAAAACCTGTCCCCCGCCGCCTGTCGCCAGCACCACCGCTTTGGCCCGCAGCCACTTGACTTGTGATCCGCAAATCGAGCTAATCCCCTGACAGCGCCCGGTTTTGTCTAGCCACAGACTCAAAGCAAAGGCAGGAGATACGAGTTGAATGTTTTTGCGGCTTAATACTTTTGCTGTCAGCGTACTGATAACGGCTTTGCCCGTAGTGTCGGCGGCGTGGAGCACTCGGCGGCGGGAGTGGGCTGCTTCTAGGGTGAGGGCTAAATCTGGGCCGGTGCGATCGAATGCAACGCCCATTTTCACCAGGGAGTCAATGCAAGCACCAGCTTCCTCGACTAAAAATTTCACCGCATCCAAATCGCAAAGACCTGCTCCCGCAGCCAGTGTATCCTGAACGTGCAGCGCTGCGGAATCTTCAGGGGCGATCGCCGCGGCAATCCCTCCTTGAGCCCAATCGCTGGCAGAAACAGGCAGGGTATTTTTATTGATCAAGCCCACCTGCAAATGTTCTGGCAGGCAAAGTGCCGTGTACAAACCGGCCGCGCCAGCACCTATTACCAATACGTCAAATTTGTCAGTCATAAGTCTGCCGCCAGTCGATTTTAGATTTTAGATTTTAGATTTTAGATTTTAGAATTGAGTCTACAGATGAATCTGGGGACTTGAACTAATGTCAGTCAAGGGATTTTAGATTTTAGATTTTAGATTTTAGATTTTAGATGAATCAGGGGAACCCGCTGATTTCAATCTAGCGAATTTTGGTCGGCTTTTGCCGAATGGTGGTTGAAAGTAAGTCTTGATAAATTAAAGGCAGAAGTCATCAGCCTAAGAGAAAAAAAATCTTTTCTTTCGGCCGAATCCCTTCTGCCCAATGACTTCTGCCTTCAAATGAGGCCCGCTGCTACCTAGTCGTAGAGACCGTTATTCAACCTGGTGTCTCCTTCAATAAAGACTGATTCGACATCAGTTACGGTGAATTTGTCCAAGTTAGCTTGCAGCACTTTTTTCTGAGCTTCCGTCAAGTCTGAAATGTTGAGTACGTCCTCAACTTTTTCGTAAGGAGCGTTCTTAATAATTAGTCCAGCTAAAGTGGGATACAACCCTCGATATTGGCGAAAGTCCCGGACGGCGCTGTTGTTCAAATCAAGTTTTTTGCCGTATTCTGTGGCAAGCTTCTCATCGGCGCGATTGGTTCTAGCCGGAGCTTCAACAGCTAGGAGCGAGGATGATGGCAAGACGATACGGCTTAATGACGCCGCGATCGCGCTTTGGTCTCCAGCCCATGCAAAGCAGCCCAGCACTAAGCCCAATACTGCCAATAGACGACCCAATCGTTTCATGAAGTTTTGTCTCCCAATTTCATACACAGCATTTATGTAGAGACTACCATTTTGCTTATGCAGTTTTTCAGACAAATCCGCAGCAGGCAGATATCTGTTATAAAATTTACCTTTAGGTATTGACAACTCTGAGGACATATGATATAATCTGCTTTTTAAGCATCGCAGGCAAGTTTATCAAAGGCACTCCAAATTAAAAACTCGGACTGCCATTTTAAAGGGTTAATTTTTGCCCTGCACCCAATTTTCTAGCTATCAAGAACTCTTTCCTTTCGTTTTGAGAAAAGCGTTCAAGTCAGCATAAGTACCGCCGTAAGCCACGCTGGGATGGTCGTAACCCTTCAAAGCAACGGTGTGCTGCTCGAAAGCGCCCTGGGCCCCCAATTGCGTCAGGTATTTGTAGGTAGTTTCTCCCACAGCGATATCCTTACCGATTTGCTTAGTGCAAGATTCAAGGCGAAATGCTGCGTTTACAGTATCTCCCAAGGCGGTATAGTCCGATCGATCGCTGCTGCCAGAATTCCCCACCATTGCATAACCGGTATTGATGCCGGCCCCGACTCGCAAAGGAAAAGGCAGGGGGTAACGGCTGCTGAGTTCGTCTGTGGCCTTGTGCAGTTCGCTCAAAGCTTGGCAAATCCGCATCATTTCCTCGGTACTGACACCGCTGGTTTTGTGGAACCAGACTGCCATGATGGCATCACCGATGTATTTGTCCACCCAACTGCCGTGTTCGCGAATGATCTGTCCTGCTTTGCGGAACCAATTGCCGATGACTTCCGAGAGGAGGGTTTCGTCTAGCTGCCTAGTCAAAACTGTAAAGTCTCGGATGTCCATTACCATGACGCTAATCAGGCTACGCACCGTCAAAGTCGCCGTAAAATCTTCAGAGTCTGTCTCGTGTATTGGAGCGTGTCGGTGGCCGGCGCTTGGGTTGTAGAAGTCCAATTCGGTTTGACCGAAAATAATCCGATCGCCATTTCGGAGAGTGACAGGAATACTGACCCGCCGCCCGTTGACAAAGGAACCATTGCGGCTGCCCAAGTCGATTAGGTAGAACTCTCCTGTCTCCATTTGCTGTAACATCGCGTGATTGCGGGAAATCCAGCGATCTGTCAGTACAAAATTATTGTCATCGCTCCGCCCTACTGTCCAGCAATTGCTGCCGGAGAGCGGCAAGTAGCGATTGCCGCCTTCTGTGCGAAGTACCATATGTGGATTGGGTTGCACTCGTCACAACAGTCCTAGAAACGACACAAAATTAACCGATTTGAGATTTGAGACTTCAGATTTTAGATTTTTTAGTCCATCATCGATGCACCTAGCCCCTGCGGGAGTGGTCAACCATAAATTCGATCGAGCGAGCGAAGGTATTTATGATTCGATCTACCAAAGCAGCCCGTAAAAACAGACTGTCTACCAAGATTGTACCTGATAATACTGCCTGCCCCGGAGGGGAGACAACTTTTATTTATTTTGATGGGCCCGAAAAAAGTGGGAAAATGCCTCTCTGGCTAGGCGGCTAGCCTGTACACACAAGTCCGAAATCTTTCAACACCATTCCTGAAACCCAAGTTTCGCATGAATCTCAGAAAGCAAGCTTATTTTCCTGAATTTTAAGTTATTGATTCGGGAAAACCAGAAATCAAGATTCTAGGAAACAGGGTTTCTACAAAATGGGTCAGCGAGCAACTTGTCTGTACAGGGTAGAGCTAGGCGGGGGGTAGGGGGTGTGGGCTGCTATGCAGATCCAGAGTTCTGTGCACTACTCCCTATGGTGTAAGCTTCCAATTTCAACCGGAACAGCCGATCGTACCGAAGATTTCCTTGCAACCATCAGACTTACATTCCATCCCTGGGCAGTAGTGCTAGTTCCTAACGCTAATAATCCAAGCCCTTCATCGCCAATAATGATAGCAGAATTCACATCTCTATCGTGCTTAGTTTTGGAGTTGGAACAAGTCCAGCGAGGCACTTCCAACGGAAGGCTACCCACCTGATTCAGACCTACGTGGCAACTCTTACTCGATCGTGCAAAAAACCGACCAATGTCTAGGTAAGTTTTACCGTCTCTTTCAGCCTTGTATTTCAATTGTCCGGTCAAATTTGACCATCCGCACTCGCTAATTACTTTGGCTAGGCAGTGAATTTTTACCAACTTACGGACTGCCATATTCTCAACAACGATGACTTGGTTTTCCTGCACCAATTTGGGAGAGAGTTTTTCCTGAAAATTATCACGAGCGTTTGCCATGTTTTCGTGAAACCTGGCACTATACGGGTTTTATGGCGATAATTTGAATCTTGATGTTTGCGAGATAGTTTATGCGGCTTACGGTTTATATTTTGAGATGGTGTGGTTGATTTTAGCAAAAACCATCCCCAGCTTTCCTAGAACCTTGAGGAATTTATCACCAACAAATTGTACTTTTTGTGGTAACTGAATTGATTGCTTGTCATGCGTTGACTAGAACTTCGGGAAAGATGCCCGTAATTCAAAGAAGTTGATGAATCTTCTTGATAGGTTTAGTGACATCAAATGATGCTGTTTTGGCCGTCTTAGATGAAACTATTCACCCCTTGACAATTAACAGATTTCGACCGAAGCACATTTTCTTGACAGGGGCAACGGGTTTTGTTGGTGCTTTTCTATTGCACGAATTGTTGCTGCATAATCCCCAAGCGACTATTTATTGTTTAGTTCGTGCTGATAATTTGGAATCCGCGACCTCTCGACTGCGTAGCACTCTGCAAAATTACGAAATTTGGGAAGAAGAATTTAGTAGGAGAATTCTCCCCATAGTTGGAGATTTATCACAGCCATCTTTGGGACTGTCCACACCCCATTTTAGTGAATTAGCAGATGTCATTGATGTGATTTATCACTGTGGTGCTTATGTCAATTTGGTTTATCCCTACAGTGCGTTACGGGATGCAAATGTGGGCGGAACAAAGGAGATATTGCGTCTAGCCACCCTGACTAAAATTACACCTGTCCACTATATTTCTACTCTGGATATCTTTCAATCGTCGAACTATGATGGTATGAAATTAATTGCCGAAACAGACGATTTACTTAGTGCTGAAGGATATTCAGATGGTTATGCTCAAAGTAAATGGGCGGCAGAAAAATTAGTTATGGCTGCCCGCGATCGCGGTTTACCAGTTTCCATCTATCGCTTGGGAATGGTGACCGGTCATAGCAAAACAGGTGCTTTTCAACTCAGCAATACGATTTGTTTGATAATCAAGGGATTGATTCAATTAGGGTATGGCCCTGAATTAGATATCAAGATGAGTCTCGCTCCTGTGGATTATATTGTTCAGGCGATTCGGTATTTATCGCATCAACCCGAGTCTCTTAACAAGACATTTCATGTATTAAGCCCCCATGTATTATCGATGAAACAACTTATCTTGAATCTTAACACCCTGGGTTATGCCCTCCCTTCTATTCCTTACCCGCAGTGGCAGGCAAAACTACTCAATATGTCTCCCGATAATGCTTTAACTCCGATGGCTTCTCTATTTCTAAAAAAAATATCTAATAGCCCAAAAACTTTTATCGAGACAACATCTTTTGTCTGTCAAAAGTTTGATGACCGCAACACTCAGGATGGACTGGTCGGTACTGATATTCTCTGTCCTCCCATTAATGATTCCGTATTAAAGGCTTATTTATCCTATTTCCATCGTCAAGGTTTTTTGTGATATAGTAAAACTAAATGATTTGTCCCACCCTTGTAGGGTAGTGATCCGTGCGTAGCCTATCGATCGGGTTAACAACAGGGGAATTACCCTACCCAAAGTTACAGAATTAATTGAAAAATGCTATATAATAGTTATTTTACCTAATTTAATTTTTGGTTATGTAGAGGATAATAATGAAGAGAAATTGGCTCGCGAACTTAAAATTGTCTGACTCTCTCCTCTCCCCAACTCGCCACAACAGAAATAGACCCCCAGAGTCGCTGACCAAACAAACACTCTTGAAGATAGCTTTGGGTATGGGGATGGTTGTTATCGCCTCCACAGCTATTAGCTATTTCCAAATAATCTCACGAATTACTGCTAATTCCCTCACGCAGTTAGAGCAATACATAAAATTACGAGCCACACGCGAAAGAGCAATATTTATATTAGCTGAAGAGAACCATGAGTTACTCAAGCAAGCTTTATTAGAGCAACTAAAAGCAGAAGCAAATCGCGATCCTGAAGCTGAATTCGATGAAAATTTTGTTAGATATTCAGATGGCTCAATTCGCAATCTTCCTGACCTATTTCAAATAGAAAAAACTGCGGGAGTATTCCTAGGAAAAAATGTCAATGTTGATACTGAAATGCAGCGAAGAATAGTTGCTTTCTATAAAACAATAAATGCTTATGGCCCAGCATGGCGCCATCGCTTTGCTAACACCTATACGCAAATTCCTGAGAATGGTCTGATCATTTATATGCACCAGTATCCCTGGGCGCTTAAAGCACCTTCTAGGGACTCGTTCCGCGTCACAGATGATGAGTCATTCCAAATTACCCGCCCTATCTACAATCCAGAACGCAAAACAGTCTGGACAGGCATTTATTACGACCAAGTAGCTGTAGCTTGGATGGCATCCTGTGTGACACCATTAGATGTAGATGGCAAGCATATTGCTACAATCGGGCATGATATTTTAATAGAGGATTTGCAGAAACGGACTATTAATGAAGGACTCAAAGGCACATACAACATGATTTTTCGAGCCGATGGGCGGCTAGTAGCTCACCCAGAACTTATGCAAAGTATTCAAAAGGGAAATGGACAATTCTCCATCGCCCAATCAGGAGATCCTCATCTGCGGCAAATTTATGAATTAGTCATGAATCATAAACAGGAAAATATGATTATTGACAATCCTGACTATGATGAATACTTGGGTATTACTAGAATTGATGAGCCAAATTGGTACTTGGTCACAGTTTTCCCCAAATCTCTGCTAACCCAAGAAGCCTTAGCTACTGCTCGCATGATTCTAGTGCTAGGGCTAAGTGCATTACTGATTGAAATTATTATTGTGTTCTTAATTTTACGGCGAGAAATTTCTACACCCCTCAATAAATTAATCGCTGCAACGGAGAGTATTGCTGCGGGAAATCTTGATATTCAAGTTAATGTCAACCGCCAAAATGAATTGGGTCGTTTGGGATATGTATTTAACAAAATGGCTCAGCAAGTCCGCGAATCTTTTGCCGCGCTTGCGAAAACTAATGAGGAATTGGAACTGCGAGTTGAAGATAGAACTGTAGAGCTTAAACAAGCGAAAGAAGTTGCCGATACAGCTAACCGTGCTAAGAGCGAGTTTCTGGCTAATATGAGCCACGAACTGCGGACACCTCTCAATGGTATCTTAGGATATGCCCAAATTCTCCAGCGCTCGAAACACATAGTTGAGTCAGATAAAAAAGGAATTAATATTATTAACCAATGTGGCTCTCACCTACTGACTCTGATTAACGATATCCTTGATTTTTCTAAAATCGAGGCCCGAAAAATGGAAATATATCCTACAGATTTTCATTTGCCCGCTTTTCTGCAAGCAGTCGTTGAAATTTGTCGAATTAGGGCAGATCAAAAGGGAATTGATTTTATCTATACCATCGAAGGTCAACTCCCCGTTGGCATTTTTGCGGATGAAAAACGCTTGCGACAGGTATTGATTAACTTATTAGGCAATGCTATTAAGTTTACGGAACAAGGTAGCGTGCAATTTATAATTAAATCAAAACTCTTGGAAGATGAGGTCAGGGAACGACCTTTATATCGAATTATGTTTCAAGTGGAAGATACTGGAATTGGGATAGCGAGCGATCATGTTAAAAATATCTTTTTGCCCTTTGAGCAGTCTGGTAATATGAAGAAGCAATCAGAAGGGACTGGACTAGGATTAGCTATCAGCAAAAACATTATTGATATGATGGGCAGTACGTTGGAAGTTGAAAGTGAATTAGGCAAAGGTAGTGTTTTCTGGTTTGAGATAGATTTACCCGAAGCTAAGGAATGGGCAAAAAATTCTAAAACTTCTGAGCAGGGCCTTATTATTGGTTTTAAGGGCGATAAGCCCAAAGTTCTAGTAGTAGATGACCGTTGGGAAAACCGTTCTGTTATTGTCAATTTACTCAGCCCTATTGGATTTATAGTTTATGAGGCTGAAAATGGCCAAAAAGGACTTGATAAAATTGCTGATGTTCAACCAAATCTGGTGATTACTGATATTGTTATGCCGATAATGGATGGCTATGAAATGGTTAAAAGTTTGCGACAATTACCATCATTTGCTAATTTATCAGTGATCGTGTCTTCAGCCAGTGTGTTCGAGTCCGATCTGCAAAAAAGTATAGAGATTGGAGCTAATGAATTTTTGCCCAAACCTATCGAAGCTGATAGCCTGTTAAATACGCTCAAATCTCTACTGAAATTAGAATGGATATATGAAGAGAAATTACAACCGCCAAGCACAAGAGAATTGACCAAAGAAGTGGTTGAGATTGTGCCACCTTCGCATGAGGACTTGCTAATATTGTATAATCTTAGTCGTAAGGGATTGATTAACGATTTACTACAAGAGTTGACGAGGATTGAACTGATAGACAAGGAGTTTATCCCTTTTATTCAACATCTGCGCGAATTTGCTAAAGCTTTCAAGCTAAAACAGGTGCGAACTTACATAGAGCAATACCTAAATACTCCCTAGCCCCAAAAAAGTTGTAAATTTATGTATCCCATCCCCAGTAAGTTATGTATGACTGAAAAGTCAGAAAATCAATCTATTTTGATTGTAGATGATAATCCCAATAACCTAGAAGTTCTAGCCCACATATTGACCGACGTGGGTTATCAAGTTTCCGTTGCTCTTGATGGTGAAACTGCGATTGAACAAGTAGAATATCATCCGCCCGAACTAATTTTATTAGATATAATGATGCCGCCCGGTATTGATGGATTTGAGACTTGTCGGCGATTGAAAGCCAATCCCTTAACCTGCGAAATTCCCATAATTTTTTTAAGTGCTTTATCTGATTCACATAATAAAGTCAATGGATTATCTGTAGGAGCCGTAGATTATATTTCTAAGCCTTTCCAAAGTGAAGAAGTTTTAGCGAGGATTAGAATTCATTTAAAATTATATCATCTAACTAAAAAACTCGAACAACAGAAGCAACTGCTAGAAGAAAAAGTGGAATTACGCACTGTAGAATTATTAGCAGCTAAAGAAGCAGCCGAAGCAGCCAACATTGCCAAAAGCCAGTTTCTCGCTAACATGAGCCATGAGCTCCGCACCCCTCTCAATGCGATTATTGGCTATAGCGAAATGTTGCAAGAAGAAGCCGAAGATTTAGATCAAAAATTTTTTATCCCCGACCTGAAAAAAATCAACGGTGCAGGCACACATTTACTTGGACTAATTAACGACATTCTTGACTTGTCGAAAATTGAATCGGGGAAGGTTGAAATTTACTTAGAAACCGTTGATATCTCAGATTTAATTAGGGAAGTCATCACGATGATTAAGCCACTGGTGGAGAAGAATGCTAATGTATTGGTAGTTAACTGTGAACCCAATTTGGGAGATATGAAAACTGACTTAACTAAGGTACGTCAGAGCTTATTTAATCTGCTTAGTAATGCCAGCAAATTTACAAAAAAAGGCATAATTACTATTAAGGTAGAAAAAAGATATAGAAAATCTGGAATAGCCGATGGAGAAGAACAGAAATCAGCCATTCCCTATATTTTATTTAAGATAAGTGATACTGGCGTTGGCATAGCTCCAGAACGAATGGAAAAACTGTTTCAACCATTCACCCAGGCTGATGCTTCAACTACACGAGAGTATGGGGGGACTGGATTAGGGTTAGCAATTACTAGAAATTTGTCTCGGATTATGGGTGGAGATACGTTGGTTGAAAGCGAGGTGGGTAAGGGTTCTACTTTTACTCTTATACTGCCTGCAGAAGTGATACTCCCCAAGTAAAACCCGTGTTCATAATTGCACTGTAAAAAACAATTTTTAGAAAAGTGCCTATTTTACATCCGCCCATTTTTATGACGGTCGGCGATTTTTAAGAAATCGGGCAAAAGAGCAAGAAGCTGTGGCGTGTCAAAGTTTATTCCAGCAGAAACGTTTTGAATAATATTAATAATTTTTTAGCATACCCCGAATCGGACTGATTAAGTTCTGTTGTTCTGAGATTAACTGGTGGTAAGGAGCCTAGGGAACCACTAAGAGTAAAAATCCTCTATGCTAGAGTAAGCTGCTAAATGCCCTATATCTCGCTTTTGACCGAAAGCATCCAGGATACCAGCCCCCGGATTCATTCCGAAAGCAGACTCAGGACCGGTGAAATAAAAAACCTGTATCCGATGAAACTTGCCCCCCGAATTTCTCTCGCGCAAGTCAATGCTTCAATTCTAAAATCTAAAATCTAAAATCTAAAATCTAAAATCGATTGACGGCTTAGTTGAGGCAATCGTTGCGACATTTATGATGATTTATCAAATTTTTAAAACGAATTTTATTTATTGTTACCGTCTTGTGATAGCTGAGAGATTGGTTATTTCTGGCCTGTCCAACTCCTTCTCCAGCTAGGAGTGAAGACCACAAACAGGACGGCAAAAAATAACCCTGGCTTTCATTCCACCGCTAAGATGAGTACAGTTATAGCGGGGGACTTCCCGCCGAGTAAGTTAAATTGGAAGAGAATTGTATGTTGTCGAAAAGAATTTTACCTTGTCTGGATGTGAAAGCCGGTCGCGTGGTCAAAGGTGTGAATTTTGTCAACCTTAAGGATGCTGGCGATCCGGTAGAAATGGCTCAGGTTTACAATGATGCGGGTGCTGACGAGTTGGTGTTTCTGGACATTACGGCGACTCACGAAGACCGGAATATTATGATCGATGTGGTGTACCGCACGGCCGATCGAGTATTTATCCCTTTGACGGTGGGCGGCGGCATCCAATCCTTAGACACAATTAAAAGTTTGTTGAGGGCGGGCGCTGATAAGGTGAGTATTAATTCGGCGGCGGTGCGCGATCCGAGTTTAATTGACAAAGCTAGCGATCGATTTGGCAATCAGTGCATTGTAGTGGCGATCGACGCTCGCAAACGGCAAGACGCAGATAATCCTGGTTGGGACGTGTACGTGCGCGGAGGGCGAGAAAATACCGGCAAAGATGCGATCGCCTGGGCCAAGGAAGCCGAACAGCGTGGCGCCGGCGAAATTCTGGTGACAAGCATGGACTCGGACGGCACTCAAGCCGGTTACGATTTGGAATTAACTCGAAGCATTGCCGAAATTGTCGAAATTCCCGTCATTGCTTCCGGCGGCGCCGGCAACTGCCACCACATCTACGAAGCCGTGACACAGGGCAAAGCAGAAGCAGCCCTGCTGGCTTCCCTGCTGCATTACGGGCAACTCAGTGTAGGAGAAATTAAAACTTATCTAGCAAAATGTCAAGTTCCCGTGCGACAGCAGCAGCCATTAGTTATTAGTCATTAGTCAGTAGATAGTCGGGCGCATCTTAATATCTTGCAACATTTTCAACAAATCGCTCTGGGGGTTGACTCACGGGCCCTCTCACATTGCAAACAGGTTAAATAAACCCGCCGCCACCCCACGATCGAACCAGTTACTGAGATTTATACCGCTATGTGAGGCGCATCCGAAGGCACTTATAGAGAATTTTTTTGATTCTCCACAAGTGCCTTCTACATAAATGTCTTGGGGCGATCGACTCCTGTCAACTAGAAATATTCCCTGAGAAGGATTTCAAATCCCAGCTTTTTCAGCTAAATATAATATGTTAGCTCAATTTGAAAGAAAGCAACGGTTGCTCTTCTCAAACTTGAGTTAAAGATTGTGCAGAATTTGAGTGAGCTTCAGCCTGTTAACAATCTTAGCGATCAAAACTTCTAAAAACGGAGAAATTTTGTATGTCTTTTATCAGCTTTAACTTCCCTGCCAAGCGTTTAGTCCGCAGTTTAATAGCTGTTTGTTTTTGTGCTTTGATGTTTGTTTCTAATGCTTTCCCCGCTTTTGCCGTTACTAGCAGCCCCACCAAAGGTGAAGACCAACTTTTAGGGATTGAAAAAGAATCTCAAGAAGCTGTACTGAAAAAACCAATGTCCTTGGAAGAAACTCAAGAAAAAGCCAGCAAAGGGCCTAACGAAGTTCAGGGAGACGCTGACATTGAAAAAATGAAAAATCCTTCCAATACACAAGCTACATCCTTTGAGCAACAAGTCAAAAAAGCTGTCAACAAAATTAAAGACTAACTCAGCGCGCAGTAGTCAGCGGACAGTTGTCAGTTTGACACTCCCCTGCCTAAAGGCGAGGGGATTCTTAATTCAGCGACTGACCTTTAAGTGTTACGTCCTTTCGGCAATACTCAAACCTTTTAACCGTGGGAATTCCACCAATTAACGAGCCTGATTCGCAGCCACCCCAGAGGGTCTATCTCCAAAAGCTTACTAGGATACTGACAAGCGAGTTTGGGTGTGCCCCACCCTACTTAACAAGACTAGAATAGTTTGTTTTTCTGGTTTTGAGACTGTGTTAAGCCTCTAGCTGTTTAAAGAGTTTTCGCCGCTCTTTGCCCCCCGGTTTATGCCTAAAAGTGTGTCTCATGTCCCGTTTCACGATGGCAAAGGAGTTTAACCTCGACTATTGCAGTATACCACGATTACTGGAATTGCCAGAAGTTTTAGGAATAAATTAAAGCCGTCCTAAAAGGACGGGGTTTTAGACCCAACTCCTTTGATAAAAGATTAGGGACACGGCGTGGTGCCGTGTCCCTAGATTTTTTTTTGTAGAGACACCGCACCCCGCCACCTCCTTTGAAAGGCAGTATCCAATCTAAATTTAGCTTTAGTTTTCAGAATTCGTCTTAGATGGAATAAAAAAGTGGAAAGGACTTGGCATCTTTCGGCTTTACGAACACTCTTTGCTGGGGCTGCAAGTGCAAGCTATCGAATCTTTCTCTAGTCAAATTAGCGTTTACTACTTGACCGTCATCTAAGGTTAATTCTACCTGTATTTCCCATCCCAAATGAATCAAGCGACTGATTCTTGCAGGCACTGTTGCACTATTTTCTGTAGTTTCAATTACTACGTCGTGAGGGCGCAAGAAAATCTCTGGGTTGGCTGAGTCAAAGCCGTTGTCTTGAAACATTCTTGAACTGCTGGGCAATACATTGACTGGACCGATAAAACTCATTACGAAAGCACTAGCGGGATGGTCGTAAATTTCTGCGGGTGTGCCAACTTGTTCGATTTTACCTTTATTCATTACTGTAATTCGATCGGCAACTTCCATCGCTTCTTCTTGATCGTGCGTCACAAAGACTGTGGTAACGTGAACTTCGTCGTGCAGTCGCCGCAACCAAGCGCGCAAATCTTTGCGAACTTTGGCATCGAGAGCTCCAAAAGGTTCGTCTAGCAGTAACACTTTCGGTTCCACAGCCAGGGCTCTGGCGAGGGCCACCCGCTGCCGCTGGCCCCCTGAAAGTTGCGACGGGTATCTATCGCCCAATCCTGCCAATTGCACTAAATTCAACAATTCTTCTACCCGCGATTTGACTTTCGCGGGCGGTGTTTTCTGAATTTGCAGCCCGAAAGCGATGTTTTTTCGCACTGTCATGTGCTTGAATAGCGCGTAGTGCTGAAACACGAACCCAATTTTGCGGTCTTGGACGCTAGTATTGGTCGCATCTTGGCCAGTCAGCCAGATTTTGCCAGAGTCGGGCATTTCTAAACCGGCAATCAGTCGCAGCAGTGTAGACTTGCCGGAACCAGACGGGCCCAGCAATGCGACTAGGGAACCCGATTCAATTTCTAAGCTGACTCGATCGAGTGCTTGGAAACTGCCAAACTGTTTTGATATGTTTTCTACAACGATGGCCATAGGTAGGAAGAAGGAAGAGGTTCGAGGTTCGAGGTTCGAGGTTCGAGGTTCGAGGTTCGAGGCAGGATACAGGAAGCAAGAGGCAAGAGGCAAGAGGGAAAAATGTTAATCTCCGGTTTGTGGATAGGTTAATGTAAGTTTTTTTATAGCACGATCGCACATCAGTTTGTTAATTTTAGGGTTTTGGCGATCGGTCAGTCGATTTTAGATTTTAGATTTTAGATTTTAGATTTTAGATTGGCGTTGCATATTGCGGGCTGATTTTGATTGTTTTGTGGGATGGGCCCATGAGCCCGTCCTGTGTATTTTCATAGCAGGCGGGACGCCTAACCCTACTCCCCACAAGAATCATCCTCAAATTATGCAACGGCTTTAGATTTACTTGCAGCTTTGAATCTGGAAGATGCAACTTTGGTCTAAAATTTTGGGCTCTCCAGAAAAGGAGTCGGGGCTTTGTATCGGTTTTTGGGCGGTGTCAAACAGCCGAAAATTAACAAAAATGCACCTCAAAAAAAAAACAACACAATTCTTTGCTACCAAAGTTGGCGTTTGGTACTACAATGCAGCAAAAGTTCAAGCGTTTTTGACTTCAACGGCTGAGGGGATAAAGGAAAATGGGAGATGTTGGACGTGTGCCTGTAGGAATTATCGGCGCTTCAGGGTACGGCGGCGTGCAACTTGTGCGACTGCTGGCGGATCACCCGGCGGCTGAAGTAGTTTATTTGGGCGGGGATAGCAGTGCAGGAAAACCTTATTCCAGCCTTTATCCGCACCTGACTAACTGCATTGATTTGACAGTCGAGGCGATCGACCTAGACAAAATAGCGGCAAAATGCGAAGTTGTGTTTCTGTCGCTGCCGAACGGTTTAGCTTGCAAAATGGCACCGACGCTGATAGAAAAAGGCTGCAAAGTCTTGGATTTGTCGGCGGACTACAGATTTGAAAATCTGGAAACTTACAAAGCTTGGTACGGCGGCGATCGATCGGACTCGGAACTGGCTGCAACGGCTGTTTACGGTTTGCCAGAATTGTATCGCGATCGAATTAAAGACGCTCAGTTAGTAGGCTGTGCCGGCTGCTACGTCACTGCTAGTTTGTTAGCCCTGGCACCTTTGCTCAAACAAGGCCTCATCGTGCCAGAAACAGCAATTATCGACGCCAAATCCGGTGCTTCGGGAGGGGGCCGGAAAGCCGAAGTTAATCTCTTGTTGGCTGAAGCAGAGGGTTCTCTGGGTGCTTACGGCGTTGGCCGCCACCGCCACACGCCAGAAATCGAGCAAATTTGCAGCGATTTAGCGGGACACGATATTAAAGTTCAGTTTACTCCCCACCTAATTCCGATGGTGCGGGGCATTCTGGCGACTGTGTACGCAACTTTGCGCGATCCGGGTTTGGTGCGGGAAGATTTAATCACAATTTTCAGCGCTTTTTACCGCAATAGTCCTTGGGTAAAAGTGTTACCGGCTGGAGTTTATCCGCAAACAAAATGGGCTTGCGGTACGAATCTTTGTTTTATCGGTGTGGAAGTCGATCCGCGTACTGACAGGGTGATTGTGCTGTCGGCGATCGACAATTTAATTAAGGGACAAGCCGGCCAAGGCATCCAGTGCATGAACTTGATGATGGGTTGGGAAGAAACTTTGGGTTTGCCACAATTGGCTTTCTATCCTTAATTATTGGGCATGGGGCATGGGGCATGGGGCATGGGCAATTGTTAATTGGTAATGGGTGGGGCGGGTTTACGAGATTGTTGGTTTTAGGCAATTATTTCTGGTAAAACCCGCCCCTACAGGATGCCCAATTCCCGATGCCCGATGCCCAATTCCCGATGCCCGATGCCCAATTCCCGATGCCCGATGCCCAATTCCCGATGCCCGATGCCCGATGCCCGATGCCCGATTCCCAAGTGTTATTTTGGCCCGTAACCGATCGAGCCTGCATAAATTGCCCGATCGCCCAATTCATCCTCAATCCGTAACAAACGGTTGTATTTGGCAACTCGTTCGCTGCGACACAAAGAACCAGTCTTGATTTGGCCGGCGCGAGTCGCTACGGCTAAATCGGCAATGGTGGTATCTTCAGTTTCACCGGAACGGTGGCTGATGATCGATCGATAGCTGTTCCGTTTGCCCAGGTCGATCGTATCCAAAGTCTCTGTCAAAGAACCAATTTGATTCAGCTTAATCAAAATCGAATTGCTAGCTTTCAAATCAATTCCTTTTTGCAGCCGCGTGCGATTAGTAACAAACAAATCGTCACCAACCAATTGAACTTTGCTGCCCATTTTCTGCGTCAGCGCTACCCAACTTTCCCAATCGTCTTCATGCAAACCATCTTCAATGGAAACAATGGGATATTGACTCACCAAACCATCCAAATAATCGATTAATTCTGCAGGCGAATGAGCAACACCGTCGTAAGTGTACTGCCCATCTTTGTAAAATTCGCTAGCAGCAACATCCAAAGCTAAAGCAACTTGTTCACCTGGTTTATAGCCAGCTTTTTCAATAGCTGCAATCAACAAATCCAAAGCTGCTTGATTGGATTTAAGATTAGGCGCAAAACCGCCTTCATCACCCACACCAGTCAGCAAACCCTCAGCTTTTAAGACTTTACTCAAGGATTCAAAGACCTCTGCACCCCAGCGTAAAGCTTCTTTAAAAGATGGTGCACCCACAGGGACAATCATAAATTCTTGAATGTCCACATTATTGTTAGCGTGAGATCCCCCGTTGATCACGTTCATCAAAGGCACGGGTAAAACGTTCGCCAAGGGCCCGCCCAAGTAGCGGTAAAGGGGGAGTCCTAAAGTCTCGGCGGCCGCCTTTGCTGTGGCTAAGGAGACTCCGAGAATGGCATTTGCGCCGAGGTGGGATTTGTTGGGAGAACCGTCCAAGTCAATCATGGTTTTGTCTACCAGCGCTTGGTCGATCGCATCTAGATTAGCCAAAGCGGGGGCAATTTTGTGCTCGACGTTAGCGACGGCTTTTAGGACTCCTTTGCCACCATAACGGCTTTTGTCGTCGTCGCGGAGTTCGTGGGCTTCAAAAGAGCCTGTAGATGCGCCGCTGGGGACTTGGGCGAGCCCCACAACACCGTTAGCTAGGTAAACTTCAGCTTCAATGGTGGGGCGGCCACGGGAGTCGAGGATTTCTCTGGCTTGAATAGATTCGATCGCAGTGTCTAGCATATTAATTATTCCCGACTTAACTCAAGGTTTCATGACAATTAGCAGCCTCTGGGTTTTCCCACGCTTACTGCTGACGGGTAATAGATTACGCGATCCCCAGAATTATTGGTACACAGTTCAAAATATTTGCGGATTTGGACGAGCAGATTGGTGTCAATGGGAGCATCTCAATGAAAGCAGCCCTCCGCTAGAAATTGGAGCCAGGAGCCAGGAGTCAGGAGTCAGGAGGAAAGAAGAAGAAGGAAGAAGGAAGGAGGAAGAAGGAAGGAGCCATAATAAGTGTTTTTACGTGCGATTCGTTTAACCTAAATGGGTAGAAATACTCAGGGACGGTTAGCCTAACCAATTGGTTAGGACAACTAAATA
>NZ_JAUBOV010000048.1:41896-57010 GCF_036700405.1 Microcoleus sp. T3_D1 | reverse complement strand
AGTCGTGGTTTGGCTAGCATTGCAAGTGCTCGTCAACCGCGCATCAATCTTCCTTAGTTACTCACGATTGCAGACTTCCACTTCCTTGTCAACACAGGAAGTGTAAAGTTTTGTTTCAAATTATTCGGCAAGCAACTCCATCACTTCGTGGGGTGTAATGCCGTAAATAGCGGCTAGCAGTTTGACATTTTTCACATCACTTCCTAACTGTTTAAGCACTCCAATTGCACTACCCAATGGAATAGCTTCTGTTGTGGACTGAGTTAGTAAATCAATCGTTGTCTGAGTATTGGCTCGTTTTTTATAAGTACCTTCATTCATCTGTGTTGAATGCCCCAAACTCTTAGCTCTTGTCTCCTGAGACATCCCCGCCATTTGACCGTTGAGATTCGCTAAGTGACGTAAAGCGTGGGTTTGGGTAAAGCCTTTGTCCCATCTTCTTAAGATAGTTTGTGCGCGGTCACTGTATAGCCCACTAATCGTCTTTGGATTGTTTGACGATGTTCTAACATCAGGCAAGTTGCCTGACTTGATTTCTAAACATTCCATCAAGTCAGGATGAGTAGGAGGGAGCATGGGTATACACAACCTGTAGCCCGTCTTAGTCGTAGTATCTAGTAACGTCTTCTCGCCTACTACGGCAATCATTTGTTTGTTTATCGGTTCATTCAAGGCAGGAATAATAACACCATCTTTCGTCTTAAATGGCTTGTCAATATTCTGAATCGCAAACACTTCATGAACTCGAAAGCCATACACCAACTGCATTGAGAATACCCACATCCACCGCCTACGTGATTCCAAATGGTATCGTTTGTTGTTGGGAACATCTAAAACCACTTCGCGAAGCTTTAAAAACTCATCAACCGATAAAGTTTGAAGGTCTTCACGAAATTCTGTTTGTCTACCGTCAATCTCTTTGAGCCTGCCCAATAAGTCGGCACTGTTAATAGTCTCAGCAAGCTTTTTCATGGCGCACAAGCAATTTTTAAAGCACTTGGTTCCTTGTTTTTTACCGTTAACTGCGGACAGAATATCTGTTAGGTTTACGACCCTATCTTGTGGCAACAGCTTATAGTAGTCACCGTAAACGGCACTCCAAGTACGTTGCTGACTAATACTACTCCTGTCACGTTGTTGACGGCGTTTAGTGCGTCCATCCCAGTATTCTTTCTCTACTTTTGTTATCGCCTGACCAAACGTTATCAAATCATTTTTGATGACGTTTTTATCCAAAATAACATCATCATACCAGGCTAAAAAGCGACTCTCGCTAGAGAAGGACTGTAAACCGCTAGCAACTAGATGAGCTTTCCTCAGAGCATCAGTGATACCTTGCATGGTCAAGTAGCACCCACAAGTCTTGTTGACCCGCTTGTCACCTAACTTGAATTGCAACGTTATGTAACCACCGCTCGCTTTCCTGTCTCTTTTTAGCCCTACGCCCTTGGGGCATTCTTTCTGTGCTTGTTGGAAGTAGTCTAGAATCCGCTCGTAGCCAATAAGGTAGTCTGCGGTGGTACTTGCAGTGACAGGATTAGATTTTTCGCTCATCTCTCGCTCCCTACTCTGATAGTGCTGAGTTCGACTGATGTACTCAGCCTACAGCAAGTCGCTCAGTGTTCGCTCAAATCAAAAACAGGACTTTCGGAGTGGGTGCAAAAAATGGCTAGAACGACGGAAATTCGTAATTCAAGAGCGAGGCTTTGATTCAAGTCCTGCCGTACCCGTTAATAAAACCTAATAGCATCAATGCTTTGAGCCGTTCTTTACCGAAAAGGAGAGAGCGGCTCAAACCTTATTTGTTGTGCATTTGTTGTGCAAGACAAATGCACAACAAACGCACAACACTGGCTATCTGGGTCAGGTGGTATCCCGGCATCCTGTCGGTAGACACGGGTTAACTCTCCGAGCCCAATATTTCCAAGAACGTCTCCACGTCTCCCAAGTCGGCCCTCGGCTTTTTGCGCTGCGCTTTCAACTGGTTGAGCAAGTCGGCCGGCTCTGGAAATTCTGCGACGGTCGGAGCCGAGTTTTTATTTTCGGCGTCGGGCATCCGAAACAAATCCTTAAAAAAGCCCCGCCTGCCAAACCCGCGCCAATCTGCCCGCTTCTGGCCGATCGACACTGGTACCCTTCTGAGTATAGGTTTGCCACAGCCGATGTGGTATCATAAAAAGTCTATTGTGTCAATAGCCTAGCTCCTGCGATGTTCAAACAGCAACAGCAGGTTGTGGGCCGAGTAGCCCTCAGAGGTTATCCTTAGTAATCAGGCTAGTTTCCGACAGGTTTGGATATGTTCCCAACAACTCTATTTCATGTTCCCCAAAATTTAATGCTATTACTCGACCGCAGCGCGATCGACCGATTAAAGCCCCTATTGGCGCAAGCAACCGGAATGCCTATAGTTGCATCGGAAAATACGGCAACAATTGCGCTCGTATTGGTTGCTCTGGGAATTCTGGGTTGGGGATTTTATCGCGCCAGACCTTTTGGCAAACTGGGAATTTTGGCTTGGTTGCAGTCTGTTGCGCTGATGAGTCCCTGGCTGCTGTTCTTTGGTTTGTTCGCCGCCGGAATTTACCTCAATCTAGTTGCGGTATTGTTGCTGCTCGTGGCATCCACGGGATTGTACATTTATCTGGGCCGGCAATTGCGTAAGGCTGCATCTGATACAGTGCTGCCGCGGCCGGATGCTGCTGAGGTAAAGTCCCAAAGCGATGCTTTCTCGGCCCCTGAGTCGCAGCGAACACCAGGCCCAGAAACCATTAAAATCGTCACCTCGTCGCCGGCGAATAATGAATCAGAAATAATTCCCGTTCCAGTGGAAGACCTCAAGGCAATTAAAGGCATCTTTGGAATTGATACTTTCTTTGCCACAGAAACGATTCCCTATCAAGATGGGGTAATTCTCAAAGGCAATCTCCGAGGAGACCCAGAACAAGTACACTCACGTTTGACGGCAAGTTTGGAAGAAAGATTAAACGATCGCTACCGCCTATTTTTAGTAGAAAATCAGGACGAGAAGCCCGTAGTTATTATATTGCCCAGCACCAACGACCCGCAGCCAACAACGGTGTCTCAAAAAATCCTAGCAGTCGTGCTGCTGCTGGCAACAATTGCTACTAGCTTAGAGACAGGCGGTTTGCTGCTAGGTTTCGATTTCTTTAACTCGCCGGCTAGATATCTAGAAGTTTTGCCAATTGCAGCCGGAATTTGGGCGGTTTTAGGCTCTGGGGAAATTGCTCGCCGAGTGCTGGCAAATCGGTACAATGTTGGCTTGAGTTGGCCATTTTTTATACCAACTTTGCAGATAGGTTGTTTTGGCGCGATCGACCGTTTTGAGTCGCTGCTGCCCAACCGTAAAGTTTTGTTTGACATCGCTTTTGCCGGGTCAGCCGCTGGGGGAATAGTTTCTGTGCTAATGCTGGTAACGGGTTTGCTGCTGTCTCACCCCGGCAGTTTGTTTCAAATTCCCGCAGAATTTTTCAAGGGCTCGGTTTTGGTGGGAACTTTGGCAAAAGTGGTTTTGGGTTCGGCGTTGCAGCAGCAGATTGTTGACGTTCACCCGCTGGTAGTTATCGGTTGGTTGGGCTTGGTAATAACGGCAATTAATTTGATGCCGGCGGGACAGTTGGACGGGGGTAGAATCGTGCAAGCCATCTACGGTCGGAAAATAGCCAGCCGCACTACTTTGGCGACTTTTGTGGTGCTGGCAATCGTTTCTTTAGTTAATCCTTTGGCTCTGTATTGGGCGATCGTGATTCTGATTTTACAGCGGAATCTGGAGCGGCCGAGCCTCAACGAGCTGACTGAGCCTGACGACGCTCGCGCGGCTTTGGGTTTGCTAGCTTTGTTCTTGATGATTGCTGCGCTGTTGCCTTTGACTCCGGCTTTGGCTGGCCGTCTGGGAATCGGGAACTAGCAGTAGTCGGGCATCTTTGGTAATAGGCTCTTGGGTTGCGGTAAATTAGTGGAATATAGGAATTGAGCGATCGAACTGGGAACTGAAGGGCGATCGGGTTCCTAACTACTAATTTCCAATTAAGAGCCCCGCCCTGGGCAATTTATCTATTACCAAAAGTTGATTTTTTTATAACCCAAAATTTGTTTAAACTTGATCAATTAAGTTTAAATAACTTATCTGAGCCTATAGGATAAAGTCATGGCTAATCAACTTCCTCCTGTATTGGTAACTTTTGATGCAGATGTTTTAATGACTGGCAGAACCCAAGTGTGGCAAGAATATGCCAAGGTGGGAACTTGCTATATCCCGGAAGTAGTGTACGACGAAATAGATCGTCTGACAGGGCAAGCGGTGGAAAAAGCTCAAGAGCAAGTAGCTAGAGAGTTTATGCGCTTTTTTGCCGACAGCGGCTGGATTGCAACTGACGCTCAGGAAACACACCGAGCTCTGGAACCTTCGATTAAAAATCAAAGCAAGCCAGCAATGCTCGTGGTGGCGACGGCTCAGTGCGTTTACGGTTTGGCTCAGGAACACCCGGAGGCATTGGTGATTTTTGTGTCCAACAGCCAGCCTCTGCTGAAGCGGCTGGCTTCTGTAGGCGCTACGAATCTCTGCGGGATTACCGGGGCGATGCTGTTAAATTGGGCGAGGAAAGGGGAACGCCCGCCGGCGGCGACTCAGCAATTGCAAAGTTTGATGCGTACCCTCGCCGAACGCAAATCGGCTCAGCGCCCTAACAGCAGAATTCAGGATGCTGCTGTAGGAAAAACTGGCACTTCTGCTAGCCAGTTAACGGGGACGCGCGGCGCTTCTGAATTGAAGTCGTCCAGCAGTTTTACTAAAACTAATAAAACGGGTTTGACTCAGAAGCGCAGTGCGAGTTCCCGGCCCAAAACGCCACGGCGCAATCGCGAGGAGTCGATAGATTACGAGCCGGCTGTATATCGCATGAAACATATTACACCTCCGAAAAAAAGGGACAGCGGTTTTCTGTCTAGTGTGTTCAATTTTTTGGGAGCCTTATTTTTCTTGACGGTAGCGGTAGGTATTTTGTGGCGAGTGTTCGATGTTAGGGGTTTTAGAAAGACTTTTGTGCCGGCTCTACCGCAGCCTGTGCAACAATTTGTTAAGTCGATCGACCCTAAATAATCTGGTTTTCTGAAAAATTCACCTTCAGATCCGGCTGACTTGTGCTTTGGGTCATCGTTAATCTTGCACCTTGGGAAACTGGAATAGCACGCTTGGTTCACAAATCGGTTTCCTCCCCTAAATATAGTGGTAAGGTTCTTGTGGCGCACGCTACGGTTAGAATTTCCGGCCTTAGTCCGCTGGGAATTTTCAACGGCTACTACCACAACAGAAGATGAACGCTTAACTTTAGTGATATCAAAATCCATCGCCATGCTGAACTGGAACGAAATAATTAGTGGATTAGCACTGGCTTTTGCGGGTTTTGCGTATGCTTTAGTATTTTTTGTTCTTCTTCCCTTCAGACAGTACGATTATGCAGCACCACTTGGGGCAATAGCAATGGCGATCGCCCTTACTGTAGCAATGAATTGGCTACTATCTGCATCGTTGCTAACTGGGTGGAGTTGGGTGGCTGCATTATTTGGTTTTCAGATAACCCTCATGTTTTTTGGTAGCGTGTTTCTGGAAGATGGGCTGTACCTGCCAAATTTGTTGTTTGTGGGAACTATGAGCGTAGGATATGTGAGCGTTTATACCCGTTTTTCACAACAAAAAACACTGCTAATTGTGGGTTTATGTACATTATTTTTCCTAGCTTTAATGTACTTATCTTTGATTGGCGGCTATGCGATCAAAGGCAAAAATCCGTTTCAGGGTTCTTCTACCCAGATGCTGCCGCTGTTGAATCAAAGGGTAGAAATTATCACCGACAATCCCAAACAATTGTATTTGAATGGCAAAACTGGCGAACTCACCCATATTGACCGTTATGAGGTGACAGTGAAACTAGATTCTGCAGGAGACGAGAGATTGATGTGGCCCTATGTCGATGTTTGGTGGCAGGATATTAAGGCTGCTAGCGAACAGAAATCCCAGTAATTTATATCGTTTCCGCTGGCATCGGAATAATAAAATCGAGTCAACACTTAACATTCAACCATTGAGTTTTTCGACCCAGAGTCAACAGTTAACAGTCCACAGTCAACAGTCAACAGTCAACAATCATGATGAGTACAACCGGAATTGATATCATTCACTATTTAAAGCTGGTGCTGTTCCTTCTAGTGGTCGAATAATGACCGGTTTATTAGTAGATCGTTGCTGAAAAAGTGCCTTGAGTGCCAAGTCTAGAGTTTCTGCCATGACGATGCGGTTTTCGTAGACAGCAATAACTCTGACTAAAGTTGGCAAACTATTGCGCTCTGCTTCTAAGTAAAGAGGTTCCACATACAGTAAAGATTGTTCAATGGGAATTACTAATAAGTTTCCTTGAATTGCTTTTGAACCCTGGCGATTCCAGAGAGATATTTGTTCGGAAATAACCGGATCTTGGTTAATTAAAGCTTCTATTTGTTCCGGGCCGTAAACTAATCGCTGTTTGGGAAACAGATACAACAGCAATTTTCCGTAATTGCCACCATCCGATCGCCCTGCAATCCAAGCAATTAAATTGTTGCGACTTACTGGTGTAAATGGGAGCAGCAAAATAAATTCTTCGGCTGTTTCCGTTGGGAGTTTCGTAATCAAATAATACGGTGCTACAGCCTGCTGTTCGCTGCCATAAATTTCACGGGGAACTCGCCACAAATCCTCCCGATTGTAAAATACTTGCGGGTCTTCCATATGATAAGTTAGCAAGCGTTCTGATTGAATGCTCAACAAATCTACTGGATATCGGATATGTTTGCGGAGAGCCGGAGGCATTTTGTCAAGGGGTTTGAAGAGTCCGGGAAAGATAGCCATCCAACTGTTAATAATCGGCTCGGAGGGATTGGCCACGTAGAAGTCAACAGACCCGTTGTAGGCATCAATAACTACTTTTACGGAGTTACGGATGTAGTTAAATTCATGATTTCCGGGGTCAGAATAGGGATAGCGAGGACTTGCTGTATAGGCATCGATAATCCAGTAAAGATAGTTGGGAGATTTATCATTAGCGGAGGGTGCAGGTTTAATCTTGTTGCCATTGTCCTCCCTGGCTTTTTCTATGTCATCATTGCTAAGATTGGCGTTTGCTACTACTAAATACGGGTCAGAATCGTAGCGCAAAAAAGGAGCGATCGCCCGGACTCTTTTATTAATATTTCGACGGTACAGCAATTTAGTTTCTGGCGTAAAATTGCGAGTCAGTGCCATTTGCCAATTTTTGAGATAATTAGCAAACACCCAGCGCCGCCACATAGAACCGATCGCAATTCCGCCCTTACCGCTGTATGTATTGTAAACATTGTCTTCGCCGCTGGGATAGTCGAATTCTTTGACTTTTGTGGGCGTCATCACGTCTGTATCGGTGATTTCGCCGTAGTAAATTCGCGGGTAGCCGATCGGAATACTGGCCCGAATTCGATCGCTAGTGACTTCCAAAGCAGTCTCTCCTTTCTGGGCTGCCACTCCAATATCTTTGACAAAATAATCGGGTAAACCGCCGACACCGACTCTGTTTACGGGAGAAAGAGTAAAGCCGTAACCGTGAGTGTAAACTAGGTGTTCGTTCACCCAAGTTTGAGCATCCGGGGCAACTGCTGTGTAATCTAATTCCCGCGCTGCCAGAAACACTTGTTGGCTTTCCGAATCTCCCTGTTGTGCTTTTTCATTTTTGATTGTGTAGCGATCGATATCGGCATCAGGAAATGTATAATATGGTCTAATTTGCTGTAACTGTCGGGTAGTTTGCAGCAGAGGTCGCTTGTCCCACAGGCGGATGTTGCTAATAGTAAGTTGATTTTTTTCTAAGTCGGCATAAGTAAGTTTTCCGGCGGGATCGAAGGTTTTTATTTCGATATTGTTGAGATCAAAGGCTTCTTTAGTAAAGGCAATACTGCGCTGAATGTACGGCTGTTCTCGTGCTAGTTCGTTGGGTTGAACTATGAGTTGCTGAACAATTTGTGGCAGCAGTAAACCTCCCACAAAAGTTAAAGTTACCCATGCTAAAAGAATTTTTTTGATGAGTTCATTTTTAATTTTGAATTGGTAAACCTGGCACAGCATCAAAACGGCGATCGCCCCCGCCAAAATACTCAAAAATCCATACCAGGGCAACCGCACCGTCACGTCAGCATAATTGGCCCCGTAAGTAACGTCTCCCCGCGAATACAGCAATGCGTAGCGCCCCAACCAATAGCGGAATGCCACGGCTAGCATGGAAGCTGCACCCAACCCGTACAAGTGCCGCTGCTGCGATCGAGAAAACCCCAAAAATCTCCCTTGACTCAGGCTATTTCCCGACAGCAAATATGTTAAAGCACAAGATACTAAACTGTACCAAAATACAACTGTCAGCCAGAAGCCTAGTAAATCTAAAATTGGCAAAATAAATACATAAAAGCTAATATTTTGATTAAAAAGAGGGTCGGTTGTGTTAAAATTAGTAGGGTGAAAATATTGCAAAACATTTGTCCAGCGACTGGCGGCAATCAGCCCGATCGCCAAACTCAGAAAAAGGGCGATCGCCCGCAGCCAAAAATCAGGCTTAATTGCCACAGCTAACATTGCCCCCAGCAGCAAGCCCAACTGCCACCAGTGAGAAAATAGCTGCACTGCTATTTGCTGGAGTGACTCAATTCCTAACTGCACGGGCGGTGCAGGTAAATTGCCAGCTATACCCAAATAGGTGAGGCTGTTTGCAGCTAACAGCCCGCAGTGAATGACTATAAAAGTTGCGATCGAACTCAATCCCAATACCGCCAACAGCAGCCAGGAAAAGGTAATTTGGGATTTAGCAACAGGTAATTCGTAATTCTTCTCCCTTTTGTTCGCCATCAGTGAAGCGAATAGCGCCTCCGCAACCGGCGATTTCATTTCCTCTGCGGGATGTTGCAGGCGGCGGGCTAAAGCCAAATTTCCCAGCAAAAAGACAGAAGAAACAGCAATTGCGATCGTCCCCAGCAACCCTTGAGTTTTCAGCTTCAACAGAAAAACCTGAAGATATCCAACTTCCTGAAACCAGAGAATTTCTGCCACAATGCGGGAGGCCAACTCAAAAACCAGCCACAGCCCCGCAATCAGTAGGATTATTTGATAAATTCGCCTCTTAGTCATTAGTTATTAGTCATTAGTTATTAGTCATTAGTTATTGGTGGAATGATAACTGATAAGCTGTCACGCATTTAAATTGCATATTCAGGGCGGGCTCTTAGGCCCAACCCCTACTCCCCACAAGACTTAGATTATTTTTTGACATTCTATTTAAATGCACAACAGCTTATCAGGTTCGAGCAAATTACCCTCCCGAATGATGCTTTTGCCGCCAGGGTTGGAGGCATTTTTATTCATGGTAATTTACCGGACATAATATGACTCCTGCTTTCGGGTCAACTGACTAATGACTAATGACCAATGACTAATGACAAACTAGCTGTACTGCTGGTTGACATCCACATCCAAATTAAACAGTGTTTGCAAAGTTTGCATCGCTTGCCGCCGCGCCTCAATATCCTGCTGAGCGCGTAACTGTACCATCGGATCGTGCAAAATCTTATTCACAATCCCCCTTGTTAAAGATTCAATCACATCTTGATGTTTCTCCGAAAATTCCGAACCCAGACGCGATAAAGCTTTTTCTAACTCTTGTTCCCGAATCAATTCTATCTTATCCCGCAAACAGCTAATAGTAGGAACTGTTTCCAGACTGCGCCACCAGAGATCGAAAGCCTCTACTTCCTGTTCCAGCAAGCCCTGAGCTTCCATTGCCATTTTGCGGCGGCTTTCGTGATTTTGAGCTACCACTGCTTTCAAGTCGTCCACATTAAACGATCGCACATTAGCGAGTTCGTTCGCATCTGAGTCAATGTTGCGCGGCACAGAAATATCCACCAACATCAAAGGGCGATTCGGGTCTAAAACCGCTTCCAATTTAGCTTTATTTAACAGCGGATCGGTAGCTGCCGTACTGGTAAAAACCAAGTCTGAACTGGCAATTACCTGCATCATTTCCGAGAGCTGATACAGGTGCAATTGAGCATCTTTAAACTGACCGGCCAACTCCAGCGCGCCCCGCACAGAGCGGTTGACGATCGAAATATGGCTAGCTCCTTTTGACAGCAAATGCTGCACCAAAAGCCGCGACATTTTGCCAGCACCGATAATTGCAATTTTGCTGCTTGCTAAATGCTGACCCTTCATTTGAGCCAATTCTGCCGCCGCCGAACTGATAGAAACTGCACCAGTACCGATGCTAGTTTCCGTGCGAACTCGCTTCCCTGCTGTGAGAGCTTGCTTGAACAAGCGCTCTAAAATTCTGCCTACACCTTTGTACTGCTGGGCGAGTTTGTGAGTTTGTTTCACCTGAGCCAAAATTTGTCCTTCTCCGAGCACCAAACTGTCGAGGCCCGAAGCCACTCGCATCAAGTGCATCACGGCATCTTCGTGTAGCAAAATAAACAGGTGAGGGCGCAAAGACTGTAAAGGAACTTTACTGCATTCGGAAAGGAACTGAATAACCTCTCGCACTCCCGGCTCCGACTCGCTGGTAACAATATAAATCTCTAAGCGGTTGCAAGTGCTGAGGATGGCAACCTCTTGAATGTGCGGGTAGCCGCGCAATTGGGCGATCGCGGCTTCAACTTTCTGTTCTGGAATGCTCAGTTTTTCGCGAACTTCTACCGGCGCTGTTTTGTGGCTGAGACCTACGACTGCAATATTCATATCTGTGATTTGTCACTATTTCTTTCTTAGTTGTTAACAGTCACCTGTTATTAGTTCTTAGTCTATCGCTAATTGCTAATCATCGGTGACTGTTAACCGTTAACTGTTAATTGTTAACATTTAACTGTTAACCACTAACTAATCACTAATTCAATTGCAGAGATTTCGGCTGGTCAAACATATGGATTGTATCCACAAACCGAGCAGTTTTTGACTGAGAAGAAATTACCAAACTTTCAGTGCGAGCGCCGCCGCCAAAGAAGCGAACTCCATTCATCAGCGTTCCGGGAGTAATCCCGCAAGCTGCAAACAGAACTGTTTCTCCAGATGCCAGCTCTTCAGCATTGTAAATCTTGTCTGGGTCTGTGATGCCCATCTCTTTAAGGCGGGCGATATTGCTCTCTTTGCTTTCACCGATCAAACCAGTTTTTACAACAGCCGGATCGTAAATTAACTGCCCTTGGAAGTGACCGCCCAAGCAGCGCATTGCTGCTGCGGAAATCACACCTTCGGGTGCTGCGCCAATACCCATAAGTGCGTGGATGTTGGAACCAGAAAACGCGCAAGAAATTGCTGCCGAAACGTCGCCGTCGCTGATCAGCCGAACTCTTGCACCCGCTTGGCGAATTTCATTAATTAAATCTTTGTGTCGGGGGCGATCCATGACCACCACCACCAAATCTTCAACACCGCGGCCGAGACAATCAGAGATAATTTTGAGGTTTTGAGTTGGCGTTTTGCGAATATCTACATGATTCTTAGCAGCCGCAGGAGCAGCCAATTTGTTCATGTAGAAATCCGGTGCCGCAAACAAACCACCTTTTTCAGAGATTGCCAAAACTGCCATCGAACCGTTTTGACCGTAAGCCACCAGGTTAGTACCTTCGCAGGGGTCAACAGCGATGTCAATTTCGATCAATTCATCTATGTTGCAGACATCTTTGGCATCTTCGCGGGTACAAATACCTACTTGTTCCCCGATGTAAAGCATCGGTGCGTCATCGCGCTCGCCTTCGCCGATCACGATGCGGCCGCGCATATGAATTTTGTTCATGCGCTCCCGCATGGCTTCTACAGCCACTCTGTCAGCTTCATCTTTTTCGCCTTTGCCCATCAAGCGAGCGGAAGCGATGGCTGCCTGCTCAACTACTTCGATGATCTCTAAACCGATTACATTGTCCACGAACTAGATCCTCCCAACTGCTGATGCGTGCCTTGTGCTATTTTGCACTCCCAGCCATCAAGTTTATCAGAGGCGGGGATCTGTGCGAGCGCAAGCAGTTGCTTAGTTTGTGTTAACTTTTGCTTCTTTGATACTGGGGCTGGAAAATCTGAGTCCAACAAGCTCCAAGATCCGATCGCCCCAATACTTCACTCTTGCTTGGAGGAGCGCACGCTAGCCCCGTCTGAGCCAGGGCTGTTTCATTCTCACTAAAAACATGAATTTTGTAGGGTAGTGCCTTTCTTGGCCTACCCCCGACCTAGACGATTCGATCGGCATATCAGACCAAGAGGGTCGGCACGGGGAGTAGGGGTAGCACGGCCCCTACAAGAGAATGAAACAGCCCTGCCGTCTGAGGGCTAAATCGCGGACTCCAGAGGTTCCGGGGCAGCGAGGGGCTGTTTCAGGCAACTTGTCATCGCGAGTGCCGTTAAAGGTTTTATGATTAGTTTGCGATCGCACGATTTCTCAGAAACCTGGTTGCTAGACCCGATTTATCGTTACTAAACCAAACCTTTTGGTAGAAACCGGGTTTCTGAGGGTAAGTCCTAATGATGATCGCAAATCAAATGAACAGCCCCAAATCGGGACGCAGTAGACTTTATCAGCGGGAAGGAATAAACAATGATGATGAAAGCCCAAGACATTATGACCACAGATGTTGTTACCATTCGCGGTTCAGCAACGGTAGCTGAAGCGGTGGCGATGATGAACGATTTGTGTTTGCGCGCGTTGATTGTGGAACGTCGCCACGAACAAGATGCCTATGGCATTGTGACAGAAACGGATATTGTCTATAAAGTAGCAGCCTACGGAGTAGACCCGAAAAAAGTCCGCGTCTTCGAGATTATGACCAAACCGTGCATCACGGTGAATCCCGACTTGGGCGTGGAATACGTGGCTCGGTTGTTTGCTAACACCCGCATCCGCCGGGCGCCGGTGATTAAGGACGAGCTAGTGGGCATTATTTCTGTCACGGATATCTTGACAAAAAGCGATTTTCTTGAGAAGCCGAAGAGTATTTTATTTGACGAAGAAATCGAACAGGCGATCGCAGAGGCTAGGACTATTTGTGCCGAAAAAGGAGTTACTTCCAAAGAGTGCGCGGTAGCTTGGGATATTGTAGAGGAAATGCAGGCTGAGGCTTCTCACCAGCGATCGCAGAAGCTTGAAAAAACTGCTTTTGATGAGTATTGCGAGGAAAATCCTGACGCAGCCGAAGCCCGGATGTACGACAGTTAATTTAGTTATTATAGCAATCCTAAATCATTTGTGAATTTCTTACTCCCTCCCCTTACAAAGGGGAGGGTTGGGGTGGGGTAAAAAGTTTACGACTCCTGCAAGGATTGCTATAAAAATTAGCTATTAGTTATTAGTTATCAACTCTTAAGCTGTTGTGCATTTAAATTGTATGTTGAGGGCGGGCTCTTCGGCCCACCCCACAAGAGTGAAAATTTATTTTACCATGCCATTTAAATGCGGATTAGCTTATTTAGGGATTGATAACTAATAGCTAATGATCGGAAATAGCTTTTTTTCGGCTCGCCTCACGAAAAATAAAAATCTTAAGTGTTTGGCTCAGTCATACAAAACACGTCCAGCTTATTCCCATCAAGATCCCGAAAATATCCCGCATAGAACCCCGGCACCGCGCCTCTTGGTCCTGGAGCTCCTTCATCCTTAGCCCCAAGTGCGATCGCTTTGTTATAAACTAAGTTGACTTTTTCGGGACTGTCAACTTTAAGAGCTATCATTACTCCATTGCCAACAGTTGCTGTGTTACCATCAAAGGGTTTTGTAATAGCAAGTGCTGGTTGCTCAACAGAAACACCCCATGCGATAAATTGGTCAAATTCCATGAATCGTCGAGCGCCAATTTCAGCAAGCAAAGCATCATAAAACTTGGCTGCACTTTCAATATCGTTGGTACCCAGTGTAACGTATCCGATCATATTTTTTGTGTTCTAACTGATGTTAAGATTTAAAAACTGTTTGAGCAAATAACAACGGAGTTAAACTGATCTTTAGAAAACCCAAGCTACAACTCAAACATTATTTTACATCATAACTCAAACTATCTCCGTTTTGTCGGCTGCAATGATTTATTGCCGATCGCTAATACATTCGGGACTGTCTCTAGTTGGACTATTGACGATCGCACTTACGGCCTTTGCTTTCATCGCTTCGGAAGCATAGGGTTTTAACAGGGGCAAAACTTCCTGAGCATTTTTAACAGCAGGATCTAGCCAGTGTTCCCAATCGCTGTCGGGGAGAATCACAGGCATTCGATCGTGCAGCGGCTGCACTGTTTCGTTAGCAGCGGTAGTAATTATACTGCAAGATACAATGTTTTCTTTTTCAGGAGATTCCCAATTTTCCCACAAACCGGCAAAAGCAAAAGGTTCGCCGTCTGCCTTTTGAAAATAGTAAGGCTGTTTGTTCTTTCCCTCCTGTTGCCATTCGTAGAAACCGTCAGCGACTATCAAACATCGCCTGTGCTTGATGGCGCTGCGAAAAGCAGGTTTTTCGGCTACAGTTTCCGATCGCGCATTGATCATCTTGCTGCCTATTTTCATGTCTTTCGCCCAACTTGGAATCAGACCCCAGCGCATAAATTGGAACTCTCGCTGCATTTTTTCGGGAGAAGCTGTGACTGTGGCAACTGATTGAGTTGGGGCGATATTGTATCGCGGTTTGATGTCGGGAACTCCCGATAGTTTAAAGAATTCTGCGATGATTTGACCTGAAGTAGTTAAAGTGTATCGTCCACACATAATTTATAATTGGTATTAACGCGGTTTTTACCGATTCCGGCAGTTAGTTCAACAGTCGGGCAATCCGGCAGTCCGGCAGGGGTTTAAACCCCTGCCTCAAAGCTAAAGTCGGTTAAAACCGACTGGAAATACGATCTCAATATCTATCTATTTTAGTCCTCTTTTAGAGGACTTTAGCTATGAGACAGGGGTTTTTAACCCCTGTCGGACTGTCGGACTAAACCGGGCGGGCGAGACGCCCACCCCACAAGAAAATTCATTCTTTGTGGAACAGGCATCTTGCCTGTTCTTGCGGGACACCCCACAAGAAAATTCAT
>NZ_JAUBOV010000048.1:0-41796 GCF_036700405.1 Microcoleus sp. T3_D1 | reverse complement strand
CATCTTGCCTGTTCTTGCGGGACACCCCACAAGAAAATTCATTCTTTGTGGAACAGGCATCTTGCCTGTTCTTGCGATTTATCATTGGGTGGGGGTGAATTTTCGAGATGATTGGTGTTAAACAAAGATGGTTTGTAAAACCCCACCCTAAGAGACATTGCTAAATTGTGGAACATTCGCAGACAACCATTCGGCGCGCAACTTGTCAATAGCTAATTCTTTGAATTTAGCTTCTACTTCAATCCAAGGAGCTTGATAATAGCAATTAGGCATTTCTGTAATTAAATCGCTGTGGCGCGGATCGGCAAAAAATTCTCTGCCATTCGATATATGCACTAATTGCCATTCAGGAACAGACCAAGTTGTGCGGGCTGCTGCGAGCATTTCGGCGACGCTGGGATCGTCGTAAGTTTCTAAATGTTCGTGAATGACGTGGTGGTGGGCGTCAAAAACCATTGGTACGCCGGTATCGAGACAAACTTCTAAAATTTCCGAGGAACTGTAAGCGTATTCGTCATTTTCAAAGGTTAAGCGCGATCGAATTGATTCGGGTAAATCGCGGATGACAGACTTGAGTTGCGAAGTGCGATCGCTCTTGCCGCCGTGAATGTTCATCAGTGCCTGGGGCGATCGGGGTTGTCCCAACTTATCCATAATTAAAGCATGAGTTGCCAGAATTTTAATGCTGTTTTTAACGACATCAGGCTTGTCAGAACTGAGTACAACAAATTGATCCGGGTGGAGTACCAAACGGATGCCCAAAGAAAGAGCGCGATCGCCCGTCTTTTGCAATTCCTCAGTCATGGAGTGTAGCACTGCTTCCCCCAAATCTGTATCTGCAAAAGGGAACAGTGCAGAAGTCATGCGGTAGAGCTTAATCTGATTAGCTGAACAGAAGTCGATCGCTTTGTCAAGCCGCTTTAAGTTGTCTGTATAAAGCTCGCGCAATACCGTTTCTTGTTCAGTTTCCGAAAGCTGTAAAAGTCGCTTCCGCGTGACAGTGCGAAAGCGAACTGCATCGGATGTTGTAATGCAGACTAACCCCAATTCCGGCAATTTGTCCTTTTCCAATACTTGGTTAATATTACTCATTCAAAATAACACCTAGCTCTATTTTTATCACAAAATAGGTTTGTAATAAGGACTGAAGTCCTTAGTTATCAAGTTTTGAGAGACTTTAGTCCCTCAAAACTCGATCTAACTATAATTTCTAGCTTAGACTTAGCTGTTGCGGTCGATCGCCTATCTTAAGTCAGAGATCTGCTTAAGTACATCGCACAGCAGAAAGTTTGTATTACTCTGCCATAGATTCGAGCAGACGACCAACTACAGGGTCAATCTGCCAGTAATCCTTACCGTCTTGCTTCTGATTTCCTAAATGCGAGACAAGACTTAGGATCTCCGCCCATCTGAGAGTCTGCTTGACAATTTCAGGCGATACATCATCAAGAACCTCAATTAATTCCTCAACCGCTGCTGCTTCTCCCCATTGGGCCAAAGTTCGCATCACCAGTTTTATTTGAGGTTCGCAACCGTCAAAGCCCATTGAATTAATTAATTTGTCAGACTTATTAAATTGATTCTTCAGTTCCGCCAAGGAATCTTGCCAGCAATGCGGATTAGCTTGAGAAAATTGATAGAATTTTTGCAGCAGGTTTGGCCAATTCCCTGTAACTGCCGTAATCTTCTTTCTAACTTCTAGTTCGCTGGGTAAATTAACATCTTCCAACCAATGTCGCAGGGCGGCCTCGTGCCAAGGTTTGAGGCTGAAAAATCTCAGTTCCTTAAAGGAATCAAAACCACTCCAATTATGAATAACTAACTGCCAAGCCTTCTCAGGATATGCGACGAAAACAAGCTGAATAAACGACTTTTCTTTAGTCAATCTTTTGAGTTTCTTAAGTGTGTCATCAACCCAATCCTTACTCCAAAGGGTGGTGGCTGATACAACAACGAGCGTCGTGGTATCTTTCTTGCGACGGTTAATAATTTCTGTCAAACGCTGGCTGAAATCCGATCGATCAGAGAGATTTTCTAAATAGTGAATTTTGCAATCCTTCTTACTAGATGCTGCTTCCATCATAAAAACTCTCAAATCGTCAATTCTTGCCGCTTGGCAGCCAAATATAATAGAGACACCGTACTCCCGGCGCAGCAGCTCTGATTCCTGTTGAACAGTTAAAGGACTCCGCCGGGAATCAGCTTTATTTTTGACAAGAGGAGACCTAAAAGTAGCAGGTTCGTATTCAGGTGGAGCTTTGCGGGGTCTCAGAAGTTCTGCTTCAATTTCTGGCTGCGTACCCATAAGCAAGGCTAAATTAGAACTTCTCAGAGTGAAGTAACCTGCATCGGTTTCTCGTAAAACTCCTAATCCGACCATTTCTTCTAGTAAAGCAAGAATTTCATCTTCCGATGACCTTCCCGCGAATCCCTCAGACCACCAATACAAGACTTGTTCGCGAATCCAAGATACAGAAAACCCATCCTCCATACCTGTTTCATTCTGCTGAGAACCATCAGCAATTGAGTAGGCAATTACTTCGTAGCGCAGATCGAGCCCCAGTGTCAACTTAAAGCGATCGCGAATATTATTGCGAAGGTCTTGACTTTGATAAGCTTCTTCTACATGGCGAGAAGCGATCGCGTAAGGCGGACTAATTTTAGGATCGAAAGTAGGGACATCTGGGTTAGTGATGTGCTTGAGTAACTGCTCGCAATAAAGTTGAATCAAGCTCGGATAATAGTTAGTCTGCCACAGAATGCGCGGGATTAAATCGGGCGATTCAAAACCATAGCCAAGACTAGCCAGCGGACGTTCTACCAAAGCTGTTGCGGCTCGCATTTCACCATTATTCAGCAGCGGTCCAATGCAGATCGGCTTGCCAAAGTGAGCCAGGGGATGGTTTGCTTGTCTAGTGGTTCTCAGAACGTTGTGCAATCCGGCAAAGACCACCTTAAAACGTCGGTTAGTTTCCGTCATTAATTTTCTGAACTCATCACAGCGCGGGAAATCCTCCTTACCATCGGCTTCCAGGAAATTATCTGCCTCATCCAACAACAGCAAAAAGCGTCGCTGATTGTCCGATTCCAGCCAACTTTTAATCCGCTGCAAGCTGCTTTCGCGGACGGAATTGCGCCGGTTGATACCGGGAATTTGCAATTTATCCAATTCTTCGTTTAGTAGATGCCAAATTTCATCTAACTGTTGCTGGCGCCCAATTTTTTTGATATCCAAAAATAGGGCGTTCCTTCCCGCGTCGGTTGCGTGAAAAGTCCGCTGTACATACTTAAGCAAAACCGTTTTACCTAACTGGCGGCCTCCATAAATTAAACAAGAACCTTCAGGATTGATTATAGATTCCCGTTCTCGTACTCGCCCGTAAAACATCTCAGGTGCAACCTCTCCGGCTGCGGTTTTATACGGTTCTAGAAAAGTAAAGGGTAAGGTACAGTCAAACAATACAGGTAAGCGTGTTTTTTGTTCTCCGCAAAGGTAGAGCATCAGCACATCATCTATAACAATGAAAGTGCTCCGACGCTGCCGGCACAAATCAGCCAAATCTCGGCGTTTCTTGACGGTCATTCGCCCAAAATGAAAAACGAAGACTGGCCCTCCCAGAGCAGTTTCTCCAACGGCATTGAGGAGATCCTGTTCGTTCGGTCTATCCCATACGCAAAGAATGCGGTAATGACCCTTCGTGGCTGAACCATAGGCAGACACAGGACAGCGATTTTGGTCAGATATCGGCTCAGAATTAACGTCAATCCAGGTATATATTCCTAATTTTTTGACGGCAACAGATTTTATATTAAAACCGAGATTGCTGAGAATTTGGTAAGCATCTTTCTCTGTGACTTGATTTCTGCCCTTGACTGCAAACCAAGCATCAAGCATTTCAGCGGCTTTTTTGGCTTGGGGCCCCTGCGGCATCTGGATTTTGGCGATACTTTTGCCTTTGCCAATGTCTGCAGTTAGATTTTGCTTTTTTTGTCGATCGCGATCGCACTCCTCAAGCACTTTTTCGATCGCAGCATACTTATGCTCGAAGAAGTCTTTAAAAGCCTCTCTCTTTTCCTCTGGTTCAGGAAGCGATCGCCCCTTTTTCAGCATATCTATATATTCCTCGGCCGTCAGGATATCGCCTTGCTCCAATACACTGCAAATTCTGGTACGATCGGCATCTGCTATACCTGTTTGCTGAAGACTCTCTAATTCCTCGGATACTCGATCGATTTGTTCCTGGCGCTTGGCGCTAATTCCTTGACCGATCGCCCGAAGCAGCTCAATTTTTTCGGAAAACCGCCTGGTTGTTACCAGAGCATTTTTAATGCTTTCAATCTGTGCTGCATAAGCACTTCTATCTGTTTCTCTTAGTAAACCAAAAGCTACGGCACTTTCGAGCTGTTTGCTAGTAGTCTCGACCTGCTCCTGCAAAATTCCTTGACACTCTTCAATCCGATTATTTCGTAAGTCCTTTAGCTGAGCGATGTCTATTTTTGGTTCGGGGTAGAGTTCGAGGTATTCGATGATTTGTGCCGTAGCCTCGTGATTTCCCACAGCTTTTGAACTACAGAGATAACTGTGCAGATCGAATGCTTGTTGCCAATCCCAAATATCATTTTTGACTAACTCCAAAATTACCTCTATACCCGCTTCAGGAGTAGCGATATCCAGTTCCCAGGCATCGTCGATCGGGAGAGACGGCATTCTTAACAGATCCGCGTGCAGGATATGTTTTAGGTAAGGTTCTGCGGTAGGCAATTCAGTATCTGGATCGAAGAGATTTCCGATATCTTTGACAGCTTTTCGGCAACAGGCAATACCAGCTAAAATAAACACTGGAGGTTTTGTTTCCTCAAAGGCATCCAATTCTTTAATAACAGTATCTTGAAGCTTCTCAATATCTTCTTTTAACTGTTGGGCTTCTTTCTGAAGATAATTGTCTCTTCGATCTAAGCGCGATTCCTGAACCTCAATCCACTTTCCCACCAAATCAACAGGTTCACGAACGCGATCGCGCAACTGAATCACGGCTTTCCCCATCATTGCATCACGGCGAGTGCGGTGGCGAATTTTACGGTCTGTCTTCTCAATTTCAGAGTCGATCTGGGATTCGTCAGACAATTGATTGACTTTCTGCTTGAGTTCTGAAAGTTTACTCAAATCTTTTTCAAGTACAGGAAATACTAAAGAGTGAATCAGTTCGTCAGGCTTCAACCAATCCTGCCAAACCTTCTTCGCCGGGGGGTAAATCATATCTTTTTTCTGTGCTTGAAACCACCAAGCTTCGATGTTTTGATGCAATTCGTCTAAAGATTTTTGTACGTCTGCTTGGTCTTTGGCTTTCTTGATGGCTTTGAGATCCAGCGCCCGCTGACCATCGCCGTGTTTGGCTATTATTTGGCAATAATCGTACAGTTTTGCAAGTCCAGCTTTACCGAAGTGAAGTTGCTGGAGAAGGTGCTTCGCACCAGTATTTGGCGCTAGTAAAGACGGTCGCATTGCTGCTGCGGCTAAGAGCAAGCTTGCAGCTTGATTCCATTCACTTTTGTCTGGTAATGAATAGCTGGCGGTGTAACTGGTGAAGTCATCTTTAAGCAGATTTGCAAGTTTTCCATATCCTACGTCATAGCGCAGGTTTTGTCCTAGCAATACTGCTCGAATTAACTGCGGTGGCAGGTGCGGTTCAAAGTTGGAGTATTGTTTTTCAAAGCAGCGAGCTAAATGAAATGCAAGGCTGAGTTTTTGTTCAAAAATCAGTCGCCAAACTAAGTCGCGCAAAACTGCTGGGCGTTGTGGGTCGGGGTCGTCCAAGATGGATTGAGCGATTTGTTGAGCGGTATCATTGGGCGAGAAGCTGTAGAGAGACTGTTTTTCTTCTCTTTTTTTATTCCCTGGCTTGTCAACTTCTTTTCCTTGCTTATTTTCCCAATTTTGATTATTTATCTGAGTTGCGGTAGGCGCTTCTGTTGGTGGAATATCTGGGATATTTTCAGTGGTTGGCTGCGCGATCGCCTCCTCTATCAAGACCGCGTTCAACTCTGCTAATGGTGGTTGTTCTAGAATAGGAACAGTTTCAGGTTCCGGCTCCTCAACTAAGGAAGTTGCCTCTAAGTTATTGTTAGTAGAAGGAGCAGGTAAATCTGGTATTGCTTCGGTCTGGAGCGTCAATTCTCGTCTGACTGCTGCCATCGCCAAAGGAATTCCAAATGATGAAGCTACGGCATTCTGTAAGGAAAATAAACGCTCGTAATCTGCTGCGTCCAATTCTGCAATTAGTGCTAGCAGTTTGCAGAATGGATGATTGCCGTCAGCCAAGAGTTGGGTGTCGGGATGCAAGTCAGACTCCTGCGATTCGGAGATGGCGCGTTGAAGTTCGCGGGCTTTTTGCTGACATTCCAACAATGACTGAAAATTGCTCTCTACTCGATGGGCGATCGCTAAAATTCGTTCCAGAACCCTCAAAGCAGAGTCGCGGACAAGAGCGATCACACTTTTTTGCTTCTCGGCAAAATCAACACGCTCAAGTACAGACTTGATATCTGCTAAAGAACCAATTTCCTCAGCTTTCTGCATTGGCGATACTGCCAAATATTCAGCCAGTTCTAGCGCCTTGTCGCGAAGCTGAATAAAATTTTTACCGGACTCGTCAAGTTCTTGAATCAGCTTTTGACATATAGGTATACCAGGGTAAAGCAACTTTCCACTCGCCTCTGACAGCCGTGCTTCCAGTTGGGAAAAAACATCTTCTAGTGCGGTGAGTTGTTTGAGTAAGTCTGCTGAATTGTGTTCCATCGGTTTAATCACTCCATTCAAGTTATTTTCTCTCAGTTCGGCAATGTGGAAATTATGCTCATTCAAATTTGCATAATTCAGATTTTTTTCACTTCCCTCTGCCCTCGACAGATAAGTCTCAGCCAATATTGTTTGTTGTATATTTGATTCTTCTATGAAATTGTTAGAAGGAATTAATGGTTCGGTCATATTAGCTATCTCAACTATTTTATCACCTACAGGCTCTTGTAAGAAAGTGTCGCAATGGCTGCGAGACAAGTTTTTTGAAATGTTGAACAGTCTGGGCTGCATCGGTTGGGCGATCAATCTTTTTGTGTGAGTTTGGTCAATTGCTGTCGGGCGAATATAATCTTCTAGCAATGTGCTGCGACGCTGCGATCGCAACTTTGTCAAAGCCTGAGCCTCAATTTGCCGAATCCGCTCGCGGGTAACATCAAATATATTGCCGATTTCCTGTAGAGTCTTCTCGCAGCCATTATCCAAGCCGAATCGCATCCGCATAACCTCACGTTCGCGGGGTTTGAGGGTCTTTAAGATTCTTTCTATGTCTGCCAGTCGGTTAATGTTTAAAATGTAATCTTCTGGTGTTTCCCCATCGAATTCAATCAACTCTCCCAATGTAGAACATTCCTCCTCACCCATTCGAGTATCTAAGGAAATGATAGGTTTATCCGATTGAATAACCAAGCGCAATTTTGCAGTTGTCATTTCCAAACAATTGGCGATTGCTTCCATCTTGGGAATACGACCAAATTCTTGAGAAAGCCGTTTAGTAGTTTGCTTAACCTCGGAAATTGTGCGCCACAAGTAATCTGGTACCCGGATGGTGCGGGAATGGTTATAAATTGCCCGCGTAATTGCCTGACGTATCCAGCAAGTCGCGTAGGTGGAAAACCTGTAGCCTTTCGTGCAATCAAACTTTTCTACAGCCCTGATTAAACCCAGATTTCCCTCCTGAATCAAGTCTAATAAATCCAGCCCTCGATTTTGATATTTTTTAGCGATTGAGACTACCAGCCGCAAGTTAGACTCTACCATTTTGTGTTTAGCTTTTCGGCAGCCCTCTAATTCTAATTCAGCAATTTTACGAGCTAATTCAATCTCTTCGTAAGCTTTGAGCATGGGAAATCGACGGATTTCTTGCAGGTAAACCCGAAGCGAATCTGACGGTATACGGTCTTCTTTAAATTTAATGCTGTCAGGAATGGTTTTATGCCAAGCTTCGTGAAATTCGTCAAAGTTGCTAAATCCGTAATTTTTATGCAACTCTGCCAAGGAAAGATCGAAGAGAATTTTTAAATGGGAGTTTGTAGGATGGTCGAATGGGATATCTTTAATATGTTTGACTTTTTCTAATACATCTTTAGATTCATTGTGTTTGTTGGCGCGGCGGTTGATAATGGATAAAGTCAGAGTTTCTCCATGCTGAAAAAGAACGATCGCCGGCATGGGGAAAATTTTATTAATCTCGCTGACAATCCCGTCAAGTTGTTCGATAGTGTACGCGCTCCTCCGCAGTGCGATCGCGAAAAACAAGTAGGAAGTAAAAAAGGCACTGTCACCGCTGCTAGTATCAAATTCGACAAACTGGTCATTATCTGCAATTTCTGTTCCGGTAAACTGGAAGAGGAAATCGACCGACAGCCATTCCTCTAAGAGAGCTTTTTGGGAGTTGAGCTTGTGATATATGTCAAATACTGCAATAAAATTATCCGAACTATTAGGATAAAACGGAAGAGTTTTATCACTGCGGTAGCCAAGAGCAAAGAACAAATTACGGGCATTATCGGCAAGTTTTCCCTTGGCAAAACTGTTTAAAGCTTGGTTAATAGATTCTTTGGCTTGTTGTTCGCTGACGCTCATTTAATCACCAGCCAGGTAATCAGTTCAAAATCAGTTGTTGCTTTAACCTGATGGGCTTGTTCAACCAACACAGCACGGCGACTAGACAGCAGATTTCCGCTGAGCCGCTTGTTGTAAATACCTGCAATTGAATCAACCGCCCCCTCAAGCAAATCATTATACAAACTCATATCAAATCCGTTATTAGTTTGTCTATCGAACAAGTTGCACAACTCTTCATAGGGAACAGTACACCCCGCGCACAGCAACTGATATATTTCAAGTATTTGTTTGGGTTGAGCAAAAGTTAATCGCAGTTTCTTATTTTCTCGAACGTAAACTAAAAAGTATGGTTGCAGTGGGTTGACGGTTTTATTATCAAGACAATCGCCTTTTTGTTTGAGGCAAAAAATTACGCCCGGAGCAATTATCGGGTACTCCGAGTTAGTTGGAACTACTGCATAGAGTCCTAAAGGAGCATCTTGGAGTAGTTTGCGGTTGCTCTCAATGTATTTGGCTAGTTCCATTCGGAAATCATCGAGAGTGAATTCCGTTAGGGCTACACTCTCCGTGAAATCTTCGAGATCCAGCACCTCATCTTTCAATCGCAGCAACTGCTTGTCGCGGTATTTCAAATCACTTTCAATCAGTTCTTGAATCTCCTTTGCCTCCAGCAGGTTATCTTCAAATGTACCAGCCATGTCTGCTAGTGCCATCCGTGCTTCTACTCGATTTTTCAGATTGATGTATTGATCCAAGTCCTCTGTCGGCCAAAAATTAATTAATTGTACCGTGTGGTTGGGGCTGCCAATGCGATCGCACCTACCAAACCGCTGGATAATTCGGACTGGGTTCCAGTGTATGTCGTAGTTAATCAGATAATCACAATCTTGTAAATTTTGCCCTTCGGAAATACAATCTGTGGCAATCAATAGATCAATCTCGCCGTCTTGCTGCATAGATGGAATTTGGGCGCGTTTCTTGGCGAAAGGCGAAAAATTTGTCAGGATGTGATTGAACTCGTTTTTGCCAAAGGTAGTCTTATTTGCCGCCGATCCCCCAGTGACCAAAGCTAAGTTAATTTTCAATTCTACTCTTGCCCATTCCCGCAATCCTTCGTAGAGATAGACTGCCGTATCTGCAAAGGCTGTAAAGACTAAAACCTTGCGATTTTGTTGGTCATGCTTGTTAGTGGTAGGATGCTTAACTTTCTCGGCGATCAGTTCTTTTAACTCAGCCAGCTTGGCATCGCGTTCAACAGAAATGCTTTGGGCAGAATTGTAAATTTTTTTAAGCTGTTCCTTGTCGCGTTTCAGGTCTTTTAACCAGGTTTCGACATCGAGGTGCGCCATTTTAACTTTTAGCTTGCCAACCTCCCACGCCGCTCGTAAATCCTCGTCTTCTTCTGCCTCGAACTCTAAATCCTTGAAATCAATTTCCGCGTTTTCGTCTTGCCAATTCCTGAAGGATTCGAGTCGTTTTTGTAACTCGGATATTTTGTCAATAGTCCGCTGCATTGTGATAGCGAAGGAATTCACCGAGCTTTCCAGGCGTTTCAAAAAATTAACCTTTATCATGCCGATTAGAGAGCGTTCCCGATCGCTCTGTTTGAAGTTTTGCACTCTTTTATTTTCATACACCGAACGGTATGGCGGCAGGACATATTTTGAAGGGTTGAATAGCGAGAGTTGATATTTAGAAATTTCGCTGTTAAGCTGTTCGTAGGACATGAACTCACCCTTTAGGTCAATCTCAGGAAATACGGAGATGGGTTTGAGCCGTTCTGGAAAGCCGCCTAATTGGGCGATCGCATCTTTATAGTATTTTTGAATGTGCTTGCGCGATCGTGCGATCGTCAATTCGTCAAGCAGTTTGAAAAAAGCAGAACTTAGTTCTTCCAGCAGTTCGCTAGTTTTGCGATCGCGACTTTTCTTGGCCCACTTGGTAAATTTCCCCTGAGCATCAGCTAGTGTATCGCGCAGACTGGCAATTCCCAGCGATTCCCCAAACGCAGCATCGCGATCTTCTGTGATAAAATAAAGTTGATTCCGCAAATCCTTTAAATCATTGTTAACCGGAGTTGCTGATAAGAGTAACACCTGAGTTTTGACACCGCTCTTGATAATATCATCCATCAGCCTTTCGTAACGACTCTTTCTAATTAGATTGCCAGATTCGTCCCGTTTGCTCTTGATGTTGTTGCGGAAATTGTGGGATTCGTCAATAACTACCAAGTCATAGTTACCCCATTTAATCGTTGCTAAATCAATGTCCCCAGACCTACCGGAATCGCGGCTCAAGTCGGTGTGAGATAAGACTGCATAGTTAAAGCCGTCTTTAAGAAAAGGATTCAGTTCGCTATTGTTCTGTGCTAGATATACAGTCCAATTCTCGCGGAGTTTTTTGGGACAAAGAACCAAAACTGTTCCTTTATTGCGAAGTTCAAAATATTTGATCACCGCTAGAGCTTCAAATGTTTTACCTAAACCAACGCTGTCAGCAATAATACACCCGTTATATCGTCCGATTTTATTGATAGCAGCCTTAACTCCGTCTTTCTGAAATTCAAATAGGGAGTTCCAAATTTCTGTATTAAAAAAGTGTAACTGTTCGCTGAGAATATCGTTTTTTTCTAGGTCATCTAGAAAAGTCTCGAAGATATGAAACAGAGTTTTGTAGTAGATAAACTCAGAAGTATTATTCTGGTAAAGTTGCTCTAGGTACAGCAGCACATCTTGTTTGACATCTTCGATGAGTTCGGCATCATTCCAGAGTTCATCAAACCAGGCTTTAAGGTCGCGGGTATCGCGTTTACTATCTACTTCTAGATTGAGTTCAATATTGTTATATTTCGTACCTAATCCCAGTCCCCGCACCGTAAAATTAGAACTGCCCATAATAGCATTTTCAGTTCCCTTATGAGCAATGTGATACATTTTGCCGTGCAGTAAATTAGATTGCTTTACCGACCGGATCTGTACTTTTTTTTCAATCCATTCTGCACATTCTTTCGCAACCCGCTTTTGCTCCAACCGATTCTGTAGCTGCAAGCCCTCATCCTCAATTTGGAACGCCTTTTTATCAGTTTTACTGGGGTCAAGGGACTTGATGAAGCGCGGTTCGCCAAAGAGAAATTTCAAGCTTTTAATACCTAGAAGTTGTTCCTTCAAAGCATCAAAAGCATAAATTGTAAAGTAAGCAGAAACAATTGACAAGGTTGAGTTTTCCTCAACCTTGGCTTTCAAAAAATCGCCCACAGTGCCGCGGCGGCGGTTGTCTCTAATTGCCGACTTTGGGAGAGAAGCATCATCCTGTGACATAGCCTACCTTTATGCGGTTGTTGCACTAGGCTATATTCTACATCTTCCACCATTCTCAAGAACAGGCTTTCCGGCCTGTTCCACAACACATACCGATATTGTACAATCAACTCCGCAAACGCCCTGACCTGAGAATGCTAATAATTAACCAAAAACCCAAAAAACTCGCCGCCCCAAACAAACCAGTGCTCAGAAAAGATAGCTGAGAACTTTGTGCGTTAGAAGAAATAATTGCCGCCCCTATAATCAGCGAACCCACAACAATACTAAAAGAAAGTCGGTTCGCAGAATCCCCCAGAGTGCGACGCAGCGGATCGAGTTCTTTTAGTGTCAAGTTCCACTTCAAAGTTTCCGAAGTAACCCGGTCTAAAAGCACTTCCACCTGTCGCGGGGATTGCAAAGACAAGCTTTTCAGATCCAGGGCAGTTCTCAACAAAGCTTGTATCGGGTCATCTCCGAATAACTGACGCCGAAACATATCGGTCATCAGCGGTTTGACCTGCTCTACAATATTAAATCGGGGATTAAAAGAGCGCGCCAGTCCTTCCAGATTAGCTAGAGTTTTTGCATACAAACCGAGATTGCTGGGAAGCCGAATTTTATTTTTGCGGGTGATTTCTAGCACCTCATAAAAAATTTCCGACAAGTTCATTTGCGACAAGCTCACATTGTAATACTTGCGGAGCATTCGAGCTAAATCGTTCTCTAGATTAACTAAACTTGTAGGCTGAGCAAATTCTGCCATTTCCAATGTTAATTGAGCGCAGCGCTGAGCGTCTAAATCCACAATGGCCAGCAACATTTCTGTCAAATTCTGCTGAGTGCGCGGGTCTAATCGGCCGACCATGCCGCAGTCGAGCAAAGCTATCCGGCCGTCTTTGAGATAAAATAAATTTCCCGGATGCGGGTCTGCGTGAAAGAAGCCGTCGATATATAACTGCTGGAAGAAAACGCGGCAAAGCAGCGTTGTAATATCTTCGCGTTCGGCATTTATATCTCCTTTGTGGCGAATTCCTTGCAAATCGCCTAACAAAATCGGGACTCCGTTCAGCCACTCCATTACTAAGAGTTTTTTTGTGGTCAACTCCCAGTTAATTTCTGGTAAGACAACTTGTGTGGGGTCAAACCATTTACTTTTAGATAAATTGCGGCGCAGTTCGTCTGTGTAGCTGGCTTCTTGAATGAAGTCTAATTCTGCACGCAGGGCGATCGCAAATTCTTCAGCTAGGGCCACAATATCGTATTGTTGACCGAAGTCTGTGAGCATGACAAGTTCTGCCAAACCTCGGAGCACGGCGATGTCTTGTTCGATGACAATATCAATACCGGGGCGCTGAACTTTGAGGGCGACTTCGCGGCCGTCTTTTAAAGTAGCTTTGTGGGTTTGGGCGATCGAACCTGCGGCGATGGCTTCGGTGTTAAATTTGGCGAAGGTATTTTCGAGAGATTGTGTGAGTTCCTGGCGGACGATTGCTTCTACTTGCGACCACGGTACGGGCGGCACTTCCGCTTGTAGCGTGGAGAGAGTTTCGATATAGCTGGCCGGTAAAAGGTCGGGACGGGTACTCAGCAATTGTCCTAATTTGACAAAAACTGGGCCTAATTGGACGAGGATGTTGCGGAGAACTGCTGGAGTTGGGAGACTGGGTGCGTCGGTTTTGCGGCCGGTTAGGAGGCTTTTCATGTAGTCCCAACCGTTGCGGAAGACGACCTCTAGAATTTCTCCTTTGCGAGAATTGTTTTGAACTAGGCTAAACAAGGGGCCTCCGGGTCGATCGGGTTTAAGGGCTATATAACTACTAGGATAGCGCTGTTGACCGGGCTGACCAGTGTCTTGGGGAATAACTTGGGCGAAAGGGTGGGAATGCGCGTGAGAATTTTGGGGTGTGGGGGCGATCGGTTTTTGGCTTTGGCATTACTCCTGATAGTAATATACAGTTAAAGCAGACATGATATTTTTATAATTAAATTTATTTAATTGAAAAAATGTGTCAAATACTGGAATGAGTAAGTGATTAAATAACCCGAGTCTAAATGTGTTTAAAACCGTATAAGAGACATGATTGCAATCCAATTTCCTCAGACCTCGATCGAATTATCCATCAACTTAACTGACGAGCAATTTTTTCAGCTTTGTCAGAACAACCGTGATTATCAATTTGAACGTACAGCATCCGGGGAATTAATTATTATGCCACCGACAGGCAGTGAAACTAGCAAGCGCAATATGGATCTATCGTATCAACTTCGAGCCTGGAGCCGCCAAAATAATCTAGGAGTTGCCTTCGACTCTTCTGGAGGCTTTAGGCTCCCCAATGGTGCCGATCGCTCTCCTGATGCCTCTTGGGTCAAAAAAGAACGCTGGGATGCTTTAACACCCGAACAAAAAGACAGTTTTGCTCCTTTGTGTCCTGATTTTGTTGTCGAGTTGCGTTCTCGGACTGATTCCTTGAAGAAACTTCAAGAGAAAATGCAAGAATATATAGAGAACGGTGCTAAATTGGGTTGGTTAATTGACAGGCAAAATCGGCGGGTAGAAATTTATCGCCCCGGTCAAGATGTTGAAATTATCCAAAATCCTCGCACTCTCTCAGGGGAAGAGGTACTGCCAGGTTTTGTCTTGGATTTAGCAGAAATTATTTAACCTTCTTGGATGCAAAAACTGAAGAGCAAAACTATTGGTAGCGGTAAGGTACGCACTGCGTACCCTACAGAATTAATTACAATAAATCTTTCAATTTATCATCTTCTCCCAACACTTTAATTACCTGTTTAATCTCCTGCGTCCTGTCCTTTTTCACAATCAAAGTCACATTGCCATCTCTGACAACTACGACATCTTCTAAACCAATGGTGACAATGACTTCATTCTGATCGGCTGCATAAAAAATGCCGCCTTTCGTATCAATGCCGACGTGTTTTGCTAACTCCACATTCGGCTTATCTCCTTGCAGCAAACGACCGATCGCATTCCAATCTCCCAAATCGTCCCAGCTAAAGCCTACGGGCAGAACACAGGCCTTTTGCGTCTTCTCCATCAGCGCGTAATCAATGCTAATTTTGGGTAATTCCGAGTACGCCTGCGCGCCTTTTGCTTCCAAAGCTGCCATCATTTCCGGTACATGATTTCGCAATTCTGTCAAGACCGTTCCGACTCGAAATACAAAAATTCCCCCGTTCCAACTAAACTTGCCGCTGGCTACAAATTCTTCCGCAGTGGTACGATCGGGCTTTTCCGTAAACCTCGCCACCCGATAGGCCGGAAAACCCCCAAAACTGCCAATTTCCTCGCCTTGTTCGATGTAGCCGTAACCAGTGGAAGCATAACTCGGTTTTACTCCCAAAGTGGCGATCGCATCCTGATTTTTCGCCAACTGGGCCGCCGCCTCCAAAGTCTTGATAAACTCCTGTGGTTCCCCAATCCAGTGATCCGCCGGGAAAAAACCAACAACCGCATCCTCACCGTAACGCTTCTCCGTTTCTATAGCAGTCCAGGCCACCGCCGGCGCAGTATCCCGACCCTCCGGTTCCGCCAGCAAATTCTCCGGCGGTAACAGCGGCAACTGTTCGCGAACCCCCGCAGCCAACATTTCCGACGTTACCACCCACAAATCGTCCCAACCGTTACCTAATTCCAAAAGTCTTTCCGCAGTAGCCTGCAGCAAACTCTTGCCGCTACCGTCGAGACTCAAAAACTGCTTGGGCCGCTGTTTGCGACTTAGTGGCCAGAAACGTTCGCCTTTACCGCCGGCCAGAATCACAGGAATTAAGGTTCTACTCATTGTTTAAAGTTTAAACTGTTCACATCTATTTTGCCTTGATACCGGTAGGGACACGGCAATGCCGTGTCCTTACCCCTAGCTTAATTTTTAACTACCAGCCGGGAAGTCCCTCGGTATATTTAGAGGGGATTAATCAGAGCGCTGCGCCCCGTACCCCGAATAAATTACTCCTTGGGATGGAAAGAAGCGTCGGGTGTAGGTACCCAAAGCGACAATTATTCTTTTATACCCCTTGAGGATCTGGAAATACTCTGATACTATATTAGCAAGTGGGGGTGGAACTACCTCACTATAAAAAGCATGAGAAAAAAAAGGAAAAAGAAGCCTGCGGTCTAACTGTACTCAGTTGACCGTCAGGTTTGTTCACTTCTACCTTCTATCTTCTGCCTGTCACTTTTTCAATCCAATTAGTATCACGAGCAATGTAAGGTGCGCCACAGCGTACCTTATTCAATATAAGACAGAAAAACTCTGGTTAAGGAATCATTGAAAATTGCTATAGCGACTAGCAATTAGCCATTACCTATTACCTATTACTTCGACAATTCGATATTGAGTTCGTTTACGACACGGCGTTTGAGAGGGATTGATTTTTCTCTGGGCAGCAAGTCAAATACTTTCCGAAAAGCATCATCTACCTGTTCAAATGGTATTTGTCCTTTCTCATTAAAAACTACTTTTCCCGATTGGTCTAGGATGACTGTTTGAGGTACGAAACCTTCGTAATAATGGCTTGGTTCGGTGATTTCGGGTGACGGTTGTGGAGGCAAAGAGTCAACTGTTATGGGCATAAAATCGGCTTCGCGACCGTAAAATTCCTGGAGTTGAGAGACGACGATCGCGTATTGCTTGGAGTCGCTGCTGTCGTCAGTGTAAAACACTAACAATACGGGTTTATTGCGTTTGAAAGAATCTGTGATCTTGACTTTAGGAGGAACTAGGGAACCGTTGCCGGCGTAGAGGGCAAAGATTGTACCGTCAAAGCGATCGTCTGTGAGAGTTGCGAAGGCTGGCGCAGTGCCGCTTAGCAGTATTAAGCTAAGTGCGATCGCCACTGTTACAAGACTGGCTGACAAGATTCGCCTCAGCCAGCGGATGCCAGAAGCAGCAGTAACAATTGAATTTTTTTTCTCAGGAAATATCATAGGTTGTTGGCAGTTGCTGTAACGAAAGCGAAATCAGATGCAAAAACTTTCCTAAGTTTATCAGGAAAATGTAGGCAAATGTTGTTGAGTAGGTTAAAGTAGTTTCGGCTCGACGATCGTAAATTGCTGATAGTGGCGATCGACAAGGCGATTCTACAGACCGAAGATCACTATTTGCGATCGGCTTTTCAGGGGCGGACTGGAACAGTCCGCGCCACAATAAAATTTATTTGTGGTGGGGTGGGCTTCTAGCTTCCCAGAAGGGTGCAAGATATTAAATTCAACTGATTACTAGAAACTGACAACTGGGAATTTACAACTAATGATAGCTTTGCTTGATGCACTCGTCGCCCAAACGCCGGCTGCTGATGTTTCCGGGCCGGCTCAAATCAATCTGGTGCAGGCGATTATTTTAGGAATTGTACAAGGATTAACCGAGTTTTTGCCCATCAGCAGCAGCGCTCATTTAAAGGTAGTGCCGATCGCCCTGGGATGGGGCGATCCGGGGGTTGCTTATACTGCTGTTATTCAGTTGGGCAGTATTGTGGCAGTGCTTTGGTATTTCTGGAAAGACTTGACAAATATAACTGTTGGTGCTGTAGATGCAGTGGTGCGGCGCGACTACAAATCGCATGAGTTTCAAATGGCCCTGGGGCTTGTTTTGGGAACAATACCTATAGTCTTTTTTGGGCTGCTAATCAAGGCATTGGTTCCCGATTTTGACAAGTCGCCACTCAGGAGTTTGACCAGCATCGCCATTGCTTCGATCGTCATGTCGCTCCTGTTAGCAATAGCAGAAAAAATTGGCAAGCGCAATCGCACTTATGAAAAGTTAACTGTTCAAGATGGTATTTTGATGGGATTAGCTCAAGCAATTGCATTGATTCCGGGGTGTTCGCGATCGGGTTCCACTCTAACAGCAGGATTGTTTATAGGATTGGAAAGACCCGCCGCCGCGCGGTTTTCTTTTTTATTGGGAATTCCGGCAATTACTCTGGCTGGATTAGTGGAATTGAAGGGTGCTTTAGGAGAAGGAATCGGCGATGCTGGAGTTGCAGCTTTGATAGTGGGAACGATTTCGGCATTTGTGTTTTCTTATTTGTCGATCGCGTGGCTGATGAAGTTCCTGCAAACTCAAAATACCTGGATATTTGTGTGGTATCGGCTGGCTTTTGGCGTAGCCATTTTAACGGCGATCGCAGGTGGGGCAGTGAAAAATGCGTAGGTTGTTATAATTACAAGGACAGGCAAGATGCCTGTTCCACAAAACAAGGACAGGCAAGATGCCTGTTCCACAAAACAAGAACAGGCATCTTGCCTGTTCCACAAAACAAGAACAGGCAAGATGCCTGTTCCACAAAGAGTAAATTTTCTTGTGGAACGGGCCGGAGAGCCCGTTCATAAAAAGCTTATTAAAAGCTGACAAGCTGTTAGCTTTTAACTCAAAGTGAGCGTCGCCGTGAAAAATGTAGAATGCTCAAAGATAGCGAGCCCCAAAATGCACAATTAGCGCTAATTATGCTGGTTCCTGCTGCTAGCATTGGTGTAGCGATGTCCTTCTTTATCTCTCCCGGAATTGTGAGAACAATAGTATCAGATTTCAAACGGCTTCTCCGTTCAGAATCCCAGTGCTAATATATGGAAGAGTATCGCAAAAAAAGCGATTATTTCCCGGACGGCTGGGTTGACAAAAGAGCGGTGTTGTGCTGGCAAAAACAACTAAGGAATGAGAATTAAATAACTTACAATGCGTGATGGTTCTTGTGGGATGGGCGTCCCGCCCGTCCAGAAAGGGCGGGGTATAAGCCCAACCCCTACTCCCCACTTTCAAGAGTGTAAATTATTTAATTCGCGATCCTAAGCCTGTCAGGAACCCGTCAAAATTTTGAGTTTCATAAATACATATTTTTGATACATCCTCTCACAGCCAAGCTAAATTCACAACCCAGAACTTATTCTGATTCTAAAGGCGATCGACCTTAGCAAACTATGTCAATACCGAAAAAAGGAGCCAGAAAAATAATTGTTGATGGGGAAAGTTTCATCTGGCTAATCCGAAGACAAGCTACTTATACGCAATCATGCTACGCTGGCGGAAATATTCATGTTGGTGTCGAACACGCCCAAAAACGGGGTTCGGTGTTAGTTATCATCACCGATCGACCTCATCCTCAATGTTGGGGTACTAACGAAGTGAAACCAGTAACGCCCTCTGATGTAGCACAATGGATACAACAAGCAGTGCAGCTTGGATGGCAGCCTCGCGCGATCGGGAATACCTTTGAGGTACGGATTGCAGGAGGACGTGCAGAAAAAATATATTAGAGCGGGGAGTATCGATCGGCTATGCTGAAGAGAGAAAACTAATATTGCTCTCAACCTCACAATGCTACTCGTTCCTACGGCTGAACCAATTCCACTTGTGGCTGATGCAAACAATGTCATCCGTGTTGGTAGAACCCGCGTCACCCTAGATACAGTCATTACAGCTTTTCTTGAAGGAGCCACAGCAGAAGAAATCCGGGAACAGTACCCGTCTCTTGAGCTTTCCGATATTTATGTTGCGATCGGTTATTACTTGCGACACCAATCCGAAGTTGATGCTTATCTGATGGAACGTCAGCTTCTTGCCGCAGAAGTTCAGCAGGAAGCAGAAAGGCGTTTTAACCCAGTTGGAATACGCGATCGCCTATTAGCAAGACGCAACCAAAAAGGGTAGTTTTATATGCTGCGATTCTTGGCAGACGAGAACTTTAACAATCAGATTGTTCGGGGTATTATGCGGCGAAATCCCGACGTTGATATTGTCCGCGTTCAAGATATGGGGTTGATAGAAGCAGACGACCCAACCGTCTTAGAATGGGCAGCGCTGCAAGGGCGCGCGGTACTAACTCACGATGTAGCAACGATGACCAACTTCGCCTACGATCGAATCCAAGCAGGTCTTGCGATGCCTGGATTATTTGAAGTCAGCCGCCGTGTATCTGTAGGTTTGGCGATCGAGGAAATTTTGCTAATTGCTGAGTGCAGTCTGGAAGGAGAATGGGAAGGGCAAGTGCGATTTTTACCTTTACGCTAACCGCCGTAAAATAGGCACAATTAACGATAAAAATTTAATGTGGCTTAATACATACAATAGATTATTTTAAAGCTTACTAATTTAGCGAACTTATGAGCGAATTGTCAACACGTCCGGCCCTAATCAGCAAAGTCATCCCCGACAGCATCGCCGCCGAAATCGGATTTGATGCCGGAGACTCAATCGTCGCCGTCAACGGTCAAAAACCCCGCGACTTGATCGACTATCAATTCCTGTGCGCCGATGAATTTCTAGAATTAGAAGTATTAGACAGTAAAGGCAAAAGTCACAAGTTAGAAATCGAAAAAGAGTACGACGAAGATTTAGGATTGGAATTTGAAACCGCTCTTTTTGACGGACTAATTCAGTGCAACAATCGCTGCCCTTTTTGCTTTATAGACCAACAACCACCGGGAAAGCGCGAAACTTTGTATCTCAAAGATGATGACTACCGACTTAGTTTTCTTTATGGTAGCTATCTCACTCTCACAAATTTGTCTCAAAAAGAGTGGGACAGAATCGAACAAATGCGGCTTTCTCCTCTCTATGTTTCCGTGCACGCTACGGAACCGGAAGTGCGAATTCGGTTGCTAAAAAATCTCCGCGCTGGGAAGATTCTCGAACAAATCAAATGGTTTCAAGAACGCCGCTTGCAAATTCACGCTCAGGTAGTTGTTTGTCCTGGTATTAATGATGGCGAACATTTAGAACGCACTTTGTTAGATTTGGCAAAGTTTCATACTGGAAGTATTCCCGCTGTAGCATCGGTGGCTGTAGTGCCGGTGGGTTTAACTCGCTTTCGTCCTGCCGAAGATGAACTGATCGCAGTAACTGCCCAAAAAGCGCGAGAAGTAATCGAGCAAGTGCAGAAAATTCAAGTGCTTTTAAGTACAGGAAAAGGTGGCCCAAAAGCTAAAAAGCAGAATTCAAAATCGCGCTGTATTTGGCTGGCTGACGAGTGGTTTTTAATAGCTGGTTTAGATTTGCCGTCGGCTGCTGATTACGAAGATTATCCGCAAATTGGTAATGGTGTGGGTTCGATTAGGCAGTTTATCCAGCAGTTTGAAACGGCTTTTGAGAAGCTGCAACCGATGCAAGTCGAGCCCGATCGCAAGTTAGTTTGGGTGGTGGGGAATGCTGTCGAAAAAGCTTTTGAGCCGATCGTACAACAACTAAACCAAATTCCCGGCTTGTCCGTCAACATGGCAGCACTGTGCAGCCGCTACTGGGGACAAACTATCACTGTCACGGGTTTGCTTACCGGGCAAGATTTGCTCGAAGCTTTGCAGGGGCGAGACTTGGGAGATGGCATCCTGCTGCCGTCGGTGATGCTAAAACAGGGGGAACCGCGTTTTCTCGACGACATGACCCTCGAACAGCTCGCCAGCTCGCTGAAAACCCGGATTTTGCCGGTGAGCGGAGTAGAGGAACTAATCTCGGCGGCGATCGGTCTGGCAAATGCTGAAGTTAAATTCTAAATTTTGAATCGAACATTCAAAAGTTAAGATGAGTATGGTAATTGTGACTTGTAACCGTCGAGTTCAGGCTACAGACTAGAAACTTGAGACCTCAATCTTGCTCTAAAATTGTCTCTTAGGATTGCAGAGTAATTAAAAAATTATGCGTGTTTTTCGTCAAATCATCGGAGTCGGAGTGGGCGCTGCAATTACTTTGGGCAACGCCGCACAGAGTGCTTCAGCACAGCCTCCGGCTCAGTCTCAGGACAGCTTGGCCCCTAGCAATCAGCTCGTCGAATTAGGGCAGAATGTTCGATCGACCTCGAACACAGCAGCAGAATCAGCATCACACGCCGAACAGTCGATCGCCCTTAACCCCCCAACCGGGCCCGAGCAAGCATCAAAGCCTCAACAGGCTGCTCCGGCTTCCCCATCAACTCTGTCTCAGGCCGGTTCAACGCCTCTAAGAGGGTTGGAACCGACACAGACTCAGCAGCCTTCCCCAAACCCTCCCAACAATGTTCCTGTGCCGAGTTCCCCGGTACCAATTCTCCGGGGCACTCCGAACGAAAGTTTCCCCCCTCTCCCTCCGAGGGGCATTTTAGACACCAAGCCTCCGGCTTCCCTGGAACCCAACCCGAATCCGCTGAATTTTCCGGCAAACCCGGAGGATGTCAGGATCGAGCAAACAGAGTCAATTACCTTGCAGCAGGCGATCGACCTCGCGCGCCGCAACAGCCAAGTTTTGCAAATCGCCGGACAGCAAGTGGAACAAAGCAGATCCGCTTTGCGCGAACAGCAAGCTGCTCTTTATCCAGACCTGAATTTTCAAATGGACGCGAGCCGGTCTGTGACTGCCGGCGGAGAACTCGGAGTCCGGGCTCAGCAGCGCTTCAACAACTCTCGGGCTAACGGAACCGGGCAGCCCGCCGAGCAAGCCCGCCAAAATTTAGGCAGCAACAGTCTCAACAGCACTTTGCAGTTGAGCTATGACATCGATTTGTTCGGAAGGCGGCGGGCTAACATCCGCGCGGCAGAGGAACAGTTGCGCCTTCGGGAACTGGATGTGGAACGCCAAGCCGAGGAACTCCGCTTCGACACTGCTGAGGCTTACTACAACTTGCAAAACGCGGACGGACAAGTTGCCATCCGCCAAGCTTCGGTCAGAAATGCCCAGCAAAGTTTGCGGGATGCCGAAGCCCTGGAACGGGCAGGGGTGGGAACCCGGTTTGCTGTGTTGCAGGCTCAGGCAAATTTGGCTAACGAAGTGCAACAACTGTCAGTTGCTCGTCGCGACCAGCGAGTTGCCCAGCGGCGTCTGGCTGAGATTTTGAATGTCAGCCAGTCGGCGAACTTGACAGCGGCAGATCCGGTAGAACAAGCGGGCTCTTGGAGGCTGTCTTTGGAAGAGAGTATTGTGCAGGCTTTTAAGAATCGCCCCGAGTTGGAACAGCAGTTGGTGCAGAGGGATATCAGCAAGCAGCAGAGGCGATCGATTCAGGCGGGGCGTTTGCCTCAACTGAGTGTTGGGGGTAGTTACAACGTGCTGGGCCAAGACCCTGACGACCCCAACCCGTTTGCTACTCGTGGGTGGGCCGACGGGTATTCGATCCGGGCGAGTCTGACTTGGAGTATCTTCGATGGGGGCGCGGCGAACGCGAGGGTGAGACAGCGGGATGCTGATATTGCGATCGCCGAAAGTCGATTCGACCAACTCCGCAATCAGGTTCGCCGGGAAGTGGAACAAGCTTATTTTGGCTTAGAATCGAGTTTTGAGAATATCGAAACTTCTGAGGCGGGGGTTTTGCAGTCAAGGGAAGCTCTGCGTCTGGCTAGACTGCGCTTTCAAGCTGGTGTGGGTACTCAGACGGATGTGATTCAGGCGGAAACTGATTTGACTAGGGCTGAGAGAAACCGATTGTCGGCAATTGTCACCTACAACCTGGGGCTTTCGTCTCTCCAGCGGGCTGTGAGCAATCTTCCGACGAATAACCTCTCGGATGCTCCTTGAGATTGGGTTGGGGCGATTCCCTACGGGAGAGCTACGCACGCGCGTCCTTTAATCACACAGGTAATTAGACATCGGGTATTAAACGTCCGACACATTAGTTAATATTTTGTAATAGAGTTCCATGTCAACTGCGTTAAGGAATCGGCAATGGCCAATATCAAGTTTGTGAAGGAAAATCAGGAAGTCATCGCCGCAGACGGGGCCAATTTGAGGCTCAAAGCTCTAGAAAACCGCATCGATTTGTACAGCTTTTCGGGCAAGCTCATGAATTGCGGGGGCATTGGTCAATGCGGCACCTGCATTGTAGAAATTGTCGAGGGCAGTGAAAATCTGTCGCCCCGCACTGACTTTGAGAACCGCAAGCTCAAGAAAAAGCCCGAAAACTATCGGTTGGCTTGTCAAGCTATGGTCAATGGCCAGGTGAGCGTGAAGACTAAACCGTGACTTTCAGAAGGCAGAAGGCTAGAGATGCTAGAGATGCAGAAGGAAAGAAAAATGCAGAATGCAATAATTTTGTTTTTTTTTCCTATTTCACTGTATAATCACGCCTTTTGCTCGCCTAGGAAAAGAAAGTTGGTTTCTAGGAAAAATAAGAGATTGGGCAACGAGGCATTCAGGCAGAAAGCGGGTTTCGACGCTTATCCGTCAGCTCTTCTTCTGTCTTCGAGTTTGCCTTTTGCCTTTGAGTGATATCCTAGTTGTGTGTGTTTTTCTATTTTCCGATAGAGGCGAGCGTCTTCATGGAAGTTAACGATTTAGGGTTTGTGGCAACCATTCTTTTTGTATTGGTTCCCAGTGTTTTTCTAATCATTCTGTACATTCAAACAGCTAGCCGTCAAGGTAGAAAAGATTAGCAACTGCTGCTATTTCTCTCTGGCTTTGCTGCTTGCAAAAAAAAAGCGCCAACAGCTTTTTGCTGAGGCGCTTTTTTTGTTAAATGTTGAGTGTTAGCTGCTAACTCTTAACGTTGACACTCTAGCCGACTGTGCGGGCTAGCAAGACGGGACAGTTGGCATAAACTCGCACGTAGTCTGATAGGGAATTTCCCAGGAGTCGATCGATATCCACAAAGTTTTTGGCAACATTGGGTCGCCGATCCGGGGAACCGATTACCAACAAGTCGGCATTCAACTCGTCTGCAATCCGACAAATTTCTTCCCCTGGCTTGCCTGTAGCACTCACGCAGCGGTAGCTAACTCCCATTTGTTTGGTTAGTGCTACTGCTGGGGCCAATACAGCGTCTTTTTCAGCACTTGCTGTTAAATCTGTGCTGGATTTTCCCGTCAAATCTTTGGTGACGTGTACTAAAATTATCTCTGGGCCACTGACTTCTTTGACCAAAGATAGCGCAAGCTGTAATGACTGTTTGGCAGCTTCTGATTTGTCTACGGCCACCATGACGCGCTTGATTTTTTTGACGTAGATGTCGTCTTTTACTAACAGCATCGGTCGGGATGTTAGCTGGAAAACGTACTGGCTGACTGAGTTTTCCAAAATCGATTGCAGCCGTCCGAGTCCCCGCGAACCCATAATTACTAAGTCGGATTGTTCTTCTTCTGCGACTTGGCAAACGGTGGTTTTCGGGTCTCCCTGTTTGAGCCGGGGGTTGACTTTGCTGGGATCTATTTTCAAAGACTGGACTGCTTGTGCTAAAATCTTGCCTCCTTCTTCCAACTTCTCGGCCATGCCCTCGGAGGTTACCTGGGGCGGCACGACGTGCAAGACGGTGACAGAGGTTTGTTGCAAGGAAGGGATGTCCATCAACATATTAAACATCTCTTCGCACAAGCCGCGACCGGCGACGGCTACTAAAATTTTTTCTATCATGGTTTTTTTGGCGGTAAAAACAGTTGAGTTTTCTTGTGCGACGTTAAACTAGGGCGTTGGTACTCTAGTTGCTTACTGTCAAGCATAAGCCTGAAGTTTGTCTTATGATTTGTAGAAATGTAGCGTTTTGGAACGATTTGTAAAGTGTTAGAGAACGATCGAACTCAACCAGAACTCGCACCGGCTGGTGCTATTCAAAATCGGCGCGGGATAGACTCTGAAGGCTGGTTTGAATATTTGGTGCGAGTGTACCCTCACCATACTGACTACAGCGGTGTGGTTTGGCACGGGACTTATCTGGCTTGGATGGAGGAAGCTAGGGTGGAAAGTTTGCGATCTCTTGGCATCGAGTATGCAGACTGGGTGGCGCAGGGTTTGGAATTGCCCGTGGTGGAACTTTCGCTGCGCTACCACCGGGCTGTACAAATGGGTCAATCTGTGGCAGTCAGAACGCGGATGGCTGCTACCGAGGGTGTGCGGCTGCTTTGGGATTACGAAATTCGATCGGCTGATACTCAGGAGTTATATGTGACAGCACAGGTAACTTTGGTTGGTGTCGATCGGGACAAAGGTAAGATTATGCGTCAATTACCCCCAACAGTGCAGGCAGCTTTGGCAAAGTTGGCGATCTACCCTTAGACTTATCTATTAGATCTCCCCAATAACTTTTGTGGAGCAGGCATCCTGGTGGCCTTTGACTGTATTTTTTGGAGATATCTATTGGGGGTCATGGCTCAAGTTTCTATAAGGTATTGTGCCATCGCCGATGCCAGCCCCTTTTTCAAGATTGTGTTAGTAGGTAAATTGATCGTAGATTATGATTAAAATTCTTGATTCTACCTTGAGAGAGGGAGAACAAACCCCTGGAGTTTATTTCGCACCTGAAACAAAGTTAAAAATTGCGGAGTTTTTAGACCACATAGGAGTTGATATTATTGAAGCTGGCAATCCTGCTGTAGATAGCGAAATTGCTTTAGCCGTTACCCGCATTGCCAATGCTGGACTAAAAGCAAAAATAGGCGCTCATTCGCTCTGCCGAATAGAGGATGTTAAAAAAGCCCTGGATTGTAATGTCAGCTTTTTAGGCGTGTTTTTTAGTGTATCCTCTCAACGATTGCAATGCGACTATAATATCTGTTTAGAGGCCGCCATAGATAAAATTGTGGAAGTAATAACTTATGCTAGAGAGCAGAATGATAGTTTATTGATTCGCTATACGCCGGAAGATACAGTTCGATCTCCTCTGAAAAATGTGATTGAGGCGGCTAGTGCAGCAGTGCAGGCTGGAGCTAATATAATCAGCATAGCTGATACCACTGGATATACAACCCCATTTCAACAAAAACGTAGTATTTATTATTTTGTCAAAATCCTGAAGGAGGAACTAGCCAAACGAGAATTATATCCACAAATAGAAGTTCATTGCCACAACGACCGAGGTTTAGCTCTAGCAAATGCCTTGGATGCCTACAGAGCTGGAACAGATATTATTGATGTCAGCGTGATGGGACTAGGGGAAAGAGCTGGCATAGTGGATTTGGCCGAATTACTAATAAATTTATCCGACATTATTGAGGAGAAAAACTTTTGGAAACTCGGATATTTGAAAGATTTGTATAATTTGGTAAGCGAGTATTCTCATGTACCTATTTCTCCTCATCACCCTGCCGTGGGGAAAAATGCTTTTACCCATTATGCAGGTGTTCACGTTACGGCAATGGCCAAAGATGATCGCCTATATCAAAGTTTAAATCCAGAAACTTTGGGAATTAAAAGTAGTATTGCATTAGGGATGCAATCGGGATTGACTGCTGTAGAATTAGCTCTAAAGCAGATTGGCAGAGAGGAACTAGCTGAAAACAAACATTTAGTAGCTAAGATTCTTAAAAAAGTTAAAGAAATTGCTAAAAGAGGAACCCCAATCGATATCGATAAAGACTTTATAGAAATTATTGATAATTGCTAATTTCCAGTAGCACCTACCCAGTAGAAAATGCTATAGTTTGGATTATTTAAGAATAATAAGCTGTTGTGCATTTAAATTGTATATTTCGAGTCCCGATCAAAAATCCTCAAATCCTCTCCCCCGCTCCCCATCGGACCCTCTCCCTCTCTAATACCATAGGCAATATAGATGCAACACAGCTTACCCACCTCTCCCTAGATAGTAATAATGTCAATAACCCCAGCAGAAAACTCTAACGAATTAAGGCAAGAAGAGAATAAATCATCTGAAAAATGGTGGACTACAGTTGGTATTGGTATTGGTGTATTCATTTTTGCTTTGGATGTGTATATAGTTAACTTGGCTTTGCCAGTTATGGTTGAATCTCTCCATACCAGTTTTGCCACGAGTCAATGGATAGTTTTAAGTTACTTGCTGGCCATCGCCATATTTGTAATATTGGTATCAAAATTAGGTGATATCTGGAACAAGAAGCGATTGTACATTATTGGCTTAACAATCTTTACGATCAGTTCACTATTGTGTGGAATGGCGCCAAATGTCGGGTTTTTAATAGCATTTCGAGGATTGCAAGGAGTAGGTGCTGCGTTTTTATCAGGCTTGGGAACTGCGATGATTGTGGAGGCATTTCCAGCGGCAGAGCGGGGACTGGGACTAGGTATTAGAGCGGGAATTTACGGAATGGGGATTACCTTGGGGCCTATGGTAGGAGGACTGCTGATGAGTGTGGGAGGCTGGCCTTTAATTTTCTGGGTGAATGTTCCGATTGGGATTGTTGCCATTTTGATTGTGGCTTGTTTTGTACCTAATTCTGCGATTAGTGGAAACCCAGAAAACTTTGATATCATCGGTACGCTGATATTGACCGTAGTCTTAACTTCTTTTATTCTTGGCATTACCCTATTACAGAAGGGTAATTCTTATATTGCCATAAATCTGCTGGGTTTTTCTCTCGTCAGCTTGATTGGCTTTTTATGGTTTGAATCCCGAATAGCAGCACCAATGATCGACTTTAAAATATTTCGATCCGTAGAGTTTAGCCTGGGCTTAACGCTACGTTTTATTGCAAACTTCGCGATCGCAGGTGTCATCTTCATCCTTCCTTTTTTCTTCACCTTCCTTGAACACTATTCAACTCAAAAATCTGGTTTTTTAATGGTAGTACCGTCAGTTCTGATTGTGACGACTGCGCCTATTGCGGGTATTCTTTCCGACCGTTTTGGCACGCAGGTAATTACTTTGATGGGTCTAGTATTTATGGCAATTGGATGTTTTTTAATCAGCCGATTTGATACTGAATTAACAGTCATCAAGTATATTTGGGGAATTATTCCCTATGGGGTAGGAGTGGCGATGTTCAACTCTCCTAACAATAGCTCTATTATGGGAGCCGCACCAAAAGAGCGATTAGGTATTGCTTCGGGATTGTTGTCATTTTCGCGGATATTAGGGCAGATGCTGGGAGTACCAATAGTAGGTGCTTTGTTCTTCTTTACAACAAGTTTTAGCGCTAATTTTGCACCGAATATGGATATTAGCAATGCGCCTGTACAAGCATTACTTTTTGCTACACATACTACTTTTTTGGTGCTTGGGGTTTTATTAATGGTTTCGACAATGTTTGCAACTTTGTTTTGGGTGAGAGAAAATAAAAAAGCTGCTCTTCTATAAAAATCATTGGCTGTTGATTTTACTGAGGATTTTTCATGCTTAATTCAGTTATTATTGCTCACTTACCTGGGATTCTAGCGCTTGTTTTTTCATCATTTGAAAACTCTTCTAAAATCCCTTAGCGCGGGCAGGTCTCAAACTCATATTCAATCCCGTGTCTTGAATAAAATCTGGGGTAATGGTGGCAATTTCAGCAGGCGTTAATCCGCTCCAACCTTCCACCAGGAAGCCAACTAAGCTGTTGTGCATTTAAATAGAATGTCAAAAAACAATCTAATTCTTGTGGGGAGTAGGGGTTGGGCCTAAGAGCCCGCCCTGAATATGCAATTTAAATGCGTGACAGCTTAATCCTTTGACTAACTGAGCGGCTGAATTGCCTTGAGACAAAACTTTTCCGTCTGCCAAATTTGCAGTAATATAAACTGTTGACTCAGCATATCGAAATTATTCCTCATATTGTGGATTTGCTTCATTAATCGGACTTGCAGGGTGCGCTGCACCTTACCTGTAACCAAAAGGGATTTGTAAAGAAATATAAATTCTCGATCCAAGTGAACACAGGCTGGCAAGTTGTGATAGTTTTGAGTAAGATCAATTCCGGTTGCACTCCTCATGACAGTTGACAGTTAACAGTTGACAGTTGACAGTTGACTCGCAGTCGTAAAACTGAATGCTTGAGTGTTAACTGTTGACTCGATTTTATTATTCCGATGCAACCGGAAACGATATAAGATAGCGATTGGTAGATGTCCATTTTTGGGTCTGCATCAAAATAGCTCAATTGATATTAATTAGATAAAACAAATGCAAGCATTACTTTTATTAATAGGATTTGGAGGCGGGGCATTAGTCTGCTGGCTAATTTTGAATAAGCGAAATTCACGCAATTTGGTGCGGATGCAGGGTTCGCAGGAGGCTATATCGAATTTGGCTGGTCAGTTGGATGCCAGAACTTCGGAATTGCGGCAAAAGGTGCAGAATGAAAATCAGCTAAATTCTGAATTATCTCAGTTGCAAAGTCGGTTGGAAACTGTGACGGGCGAGCAAGACTTGTTAAAAAATCAAGTGTCGGAAATGGAAGCATTTTTGGCAGGAATTGCCCAGGATCGATCGCAGATTGATTCTCTGATTGCTGATTTGCAGTTTCAGCTAGAAAATGCTCAACAAGCTGAGTCGCAGTTAGGAGAAGTGGCCGAACTTAAATATCAGTTAGAAGTTGCGGATCGGGAGCGATCGCAGCTTAACGCTCAATTGCTCGAAATGCAAGCACAGTTAGAGGCGGTTGATGCAGAACGTTCTCAATTTCACGCTTTGCTGTCGGAATTTGAGAGTCAGTTGGAAACGGCTACTCAAAGCAGATTGCAGGTACTGTACCAGTTGTCGGAAATTCAAATAAAGTTCGATCGCTCCATTGAAGAGCGGCAGCAACTTCAGTCTCAACTGTCGGGTTTGCAAGCTCAACTGCAATTAGTCGAAGCAGAGCGATCGCAATTTACTTCGGAATTGTCAGATATACAAGCTCAATTGGAGAGTGCAGAGCAAGAACGTGAAATACTCAACTCTCAATTGCAAACCGCTCGCCAACAAGCAAAGCAACCTCCCTTTGAATTATTAGAACTGCAAAGACAGTTAGAAGCAGCTAATCTGGAGAAAATGCAGTTAAACTTTCAACTTCATGAAGTACAACTTCAATCCGAAATGGTTGTTGTAGAGCGAGAAAGGCTGCTGTCTGAGTTGTCAGAATTGGAGTCTCAGATACATCGCAAGGAAGGAGATAGCTCGCAACTCCAGTCTCAGTTATCAGAACTGCAAGCTGAATTAGAAACTGCTAACACAGAACGATCGCACCTTTATTCTCAACTCTCCCAATTGCAAAGTCAAATCGAGACAGCCAACCAGAGCCAAACTCAACTTCAATCTCAAGTATCCGACTTAGAATCTCAGCTAGAGAGTGTGCGTCAAACTCGCTCAGAATTAGAAGTTCAGCTAGAAACTGCTAATACAGAACGATCGCAACTTTATTCTCAACTGTCGGAATTGCAAAGTCAAACCGAGACAGCCCACCAGAATCAAAATCAACTTCAATCTCACATCTCCGAGTTAGAGCAACAGTTAGAAAGTGTGCGTCAAAATCGCTCTGAATTGGAATCTCAACTCACTTCTCAAATTTCGGAATTGCAAAGTCAAGCCGAGACAGCAAACCAGAATCAAAATCAACTTCAATCTCAAATATCCGAGTTAGAGCAACAGTTAGAGAGTGTGCGTCAAAGTCGCTCTGAATTGGAATCTCAGCTCACTTTTAAAATCTCGGAATCCCAAAGTCAAATCGAGACGGCTAATCAGAATCAAACTCAACTTCTATCTCAAGTATCGGACTTAGAAAATCAGCTAAATAGCCTGCGTCAAACTCGCTCTGAATTAGAAGTTGAGCTAGAAACAGCTAACACCGAACGATCGCAACTTTATTCTCAACTCTCGGAAATTCAAAGTCAAGCCGAGACAGCCCACCAGAATCAAACTCAACTTCAATCTCAAGTATCCGACTTAGAACACCAGTTAGAGAGTGTGCGTCAAAGTCGCTCTGAATTGGAATCTGGACTCAATTCTCAAATCTCCCAATTGCAAAGTCAAACCGAGACAGCAAATCAGAATCAAAATCAACTTCAATCTCACATATCGGAGTTAGAAGCTCAGTTAGAAAGTGTGCGTCAAATTCGCTCTGAATTGGCATCTCAGCTCACTTCTGAAATCTCCCAATTGCAAAGTCAAATCGAGACAGCCAATCAGAATCAAAATCAACTTCAATCTCAAATCTCCGAGTTAGAACACCAGCTAGAAAGTGTGCGTCAAAGTCGCACTGAATTGGAATCTCAGCTAGAAACTGCTAACAGAGAACGATCGCACCTTTATTCTCAACTCTCGGAAACTCAAAGTCAAATCGAGACAGCAAACCAGAATCAAGCTCAACTTCTATCTCAAGTATGCGAGTTAGAACATCAGCTAGAGACAGTTTATCAAGAACGCTTGCAGCTAACATCGCAACTTTCCGAAGCGGGCGATCGACAATCTGAGCAGTTTGAGTCGAAGTCAGGGCAAATTAAAGCATCTACTTCACATACCAAAGTTGGGAAGAGTCAAGGATTTGTTGTTTCTCAGCAGGGTCAAGGCGATTATACTACTATTAGCGAAGCGCTGAAAAATGCAGCACCGGGCACTCACATTGAGGTGCATCCAGGCGTTTACCGCGAAAGTCTAATTCTCGACAAATCGGTAGAAATTATCGGCCGCGGAGAGGTCGATCGCATTGTGGTTGAAAGTATCAACTCAAACTGCATTAAAATGGCAACTGATACTGCTTTAGTGCGGGGTTTAACCCTGAGTGCTACTGGAAAATATTACGCTGTAGATATTCGCAAAGGCGAGTTAATCGTAGAAGACAGCGATATCACTTCTGCGGACTATTCTGTGGTGGGAATTTTCGGCCCTGATGCAAATTCTATCCTCCGCCGCAGTCAAATTCATGATGGGGTATGGAACGGAATTTTTATATCGGATAATGGGAAAGCAACGGTGGAAGATTGCAGTATTTTTGACAACGGCAGTTTGGGAATAGGTGTCGGATTGGGAGGAAAATTGATCGTGCGCCGGTGTCGGATTAATGGTAATGAAGGTGAGGCGATCGCCGTTTACAGAGATGGCATTGCTACCGTGGAAGATAGCGATTTAACGGGCAATGCTGGGGGTGCTTGGCGCATAGCAGATAACGGATACCTGCGCGGCAAAGACAATCAAGAATAGAAGAAGGAAGTTCGGCAACGGATTCTTTAACGGATGTAACGGATGTAACGGATGTCAGGAAGAAGGCAGAAGGAAGAGGGAAGTTCGGCAACGGATTCTGTAACGGATGTAACGGATGTCAGGAAGAAGGAAGAGGGGAGAGGGAAGAAGGAAGAGGGGAGAGGGAAGAAGGAAGAGGGAAGAGAATTCGCAATTAGCGATTCCCAATCCCCGATTCCCAATACCCAATTACCAATTACCAATTCTAAATGCCTAACAATCGAGCTGGATTTTCCTTCATCATTAAATCAATTTCCTGCGGGGAAATGCCTTCATCTATCAATTTTTTCACAAATAATTTGTAACCTTCCGCAGGCAAAGGATCGGGTTTTCTTCCTAAATCCGTGCTCATTACAAAATGCTCTGCTCCTATTAGTTTAATCGCTGCTGCCATTTTACTAATAGGAACTTGATGCCAGTTTTTGTGTCCGTCATCAGCGGCATTTTCTCCCATCAAATCGTTCACAAATGCTAGTTCTAGGGCGTCGGTTCAGTATCAGGAGTTGACAAAACAGACGGGAAATGATATGTGAATTGAGAAGCCTGTTAAATTCTCACAATCAGGAAGAAGGAAGAAACCTTATGCGTCCTCCCTTATGGCATCCTCCAGTTGAACTCTCAGACGCTGAAGCGTCGATCGTCAAACGCATTAAACGAGCCAAGTTATTCACGTTTCTTCGATTGAATCGTTCATTCATATTTAATGATGAGTTTCAAGAAGAACTTGCTACAATTTTTAAAGACAGCACAGTGGGTCAGAGCCCAATTCCTCCTGCACAAATTGCCTTGGCAATTATTCTGCAAGCCTACTTAGGCATTTCTGATGATGAAGTAATTGAAGAAATGCTCATGGATCAACGTTGGCAGTTAGTTCTTGATTGTCTCAATTGTGAAACTCCCCCTTTTAGCAAAGCCACTTTGGTGAGATTCAGAAAGGGCTTAATTAAAAAAGAACTAGACCAACGTTTAATTGACCGCACCGTAGAAATTGCCAAACAAAAAGGTGGATTTGGCTCATCTCAACTTAAAGTGGCTTTAGATTCATCCCCGTTATGGGGAGCCGGGAAAGTCGAAGATACATATAATCTATTGGGTCATGCTTTGCGTAAGGCGGTGAGTGTGATAGCTGCTGTGCAGGGGAGGGAGCCAGCAGAAATTGCCCATGAAGCAGGTGCACCCATCGTTAATAGTTCCAGCTTAAAAACGGCCTTAGATTTAAACTGGGATGATCCAGTAGAACGTCAAAATGCGCTCTTAATTCTCCTAAATAGCTTAAATTCCGTAGAAGAATGGATGCAAAGCCAGGCTAATTGTGATGACTTTGAAGCGGCTCAAGATTCTTTGTGTGTTGCCCGAGTCATTGAATCCCAAAATGTAACTTTAGACTCTCAAGGAGTTCCGACTCTCCGCCAAGGGGTCGCCAAAGATCGTCGCATTTCTATCGAAGACCCCGATATGCGGCATGGGCGTAAAAGCCGCTCTAAAAAAATAGATGGATATAAACGTCACGTCCTCAAAGATTTAGAGAGTGGTGTAGTTTGCGCGGTTGCGTTGACACGCGCCAATACTCCAGAATCCGCTGCTACAGTTGACCTAGAACGTGACTTAAAATTTCCAAATATTCACCTAGCCGAGTTACATATTGACCGGGCTTATTTATCCAGTCATTGGGTGACACAACGGGATGATAAATTACAGATATTTTGCAAGGCGTGGCCGGTCAGAAATTCTGGACGGTTTGATAAAAATTCTTTTTTTCTTGACTGGGATACGCATTTAATTCGCTGTCCCAATCAGGTAAGTATCCCATTTGAACCGGGGAAAACTGTTCATTTTCCTCAGAATGAATGTGCAATTTGTCCTCTGAGGTCTGGTTGCACGAATAGTAAAAGAGGACGGACTGTATCAATTCATCCTGATGAAGCCTTAATGCAAGAGTTGCGAGCACGTCAATCCACTGCTATTGGTCGCCAAGACTTGAGAAAACGTACTACAGTTGAACACTCTCTGGCTCATATTGGCCATTGGCAGGGGAACCGTGCTCGCTATATTGGACTGCGGAAAAATCTCTTCGATCTACGGCGAGTCGCTGTTGTTCATAATCTTCATGTCATTGCTCGAATGGATAGGGTTCGGCCAATTAAACGGGGCATAGAGTCGAACTCATGCACTGGCTAATTTCATAAAGTCCTTTTTTTGTCAACTCCTAATACTGAACCGACGCCCTAGAAAAGCTCCCATCTGGGCCGCTTTTTGCATATTTTCTAGGGACAAACCGGGTACATCTGCCATTGCGTGAGTAATCAGGATGTTCTTAATATTGAGCAGGTTGGCTGCACCGACAACCGCCATCACTTCTTCTGATGAAATATGACCGGTTTCCAATACCAAATTCTCTTTGGCTACAATCTTCAACACCGCTGCTGTTTCCGGTAAAACCTTGCCATTTTCCGCAACTTTAATCCCCATTCTCGGCTTGTGAAAAACCTGCAAATGATGCTCAGCATCAACCGTTGGTAGCCACACTACTTTACCGTATTTGCCACCGATGCGGTGCATTGCGTCAACAGCTTCGGGATTAATGCCACCTACCGAATGATTGAGAACAATTCCTCCGAAAACTTCGATTTCTGCTACTATTTTATTAACCAAAACTGCCCGCCCTGCTGTGCTGGCATAATGATTTTTCAATACAACAGCTTTCATCTTCGCCCCAGCAGCTAATTTCGCTACTTCAAAATCATCCAACCTGCGGGGAATCACATCAGGAGAAGAATGAATGTGAAAGTCGATCGCACCTTCAATAATACTCTGTGGCAAATTGATTATCGGCGGATCTCCGACAGCATAAACTGGCAGACAAAACCAATAGCAAACCATCCAAACTAACGTTAAAAAAAAAGCTTGCATTCATCCCCTGGAAGCTTCTCCCCTCTGCGTTCTCTGCGCCCTCTGCGGTTCATCCCCTCTTAATCCTCTCAAATAAAAGATTGAATCGCATTTGCCAAAGCTTCTGCATTCTCTTCGTGCATACCCAAAGAACCAGGAATAACTCGCGATTCAACACCCGGTAATTCCGTTAATGCTTCCATTTCAGCCTTGGATTTGGGCGGCGCATTTTCAGCAATTACAACCATCACCGGCACTGCTAATTGTTGAAAATTATCTGTAAATTCCGATCGCACTTTTGCCGTATCTAAACCACCAGTCACAAAGGCAGCGGAACCGTATCGAGCACCTGGTTTTTGCGTCACTTGCCATTTGCTTTGGATGAAATCTGGCGTGACTTTAGCTGCATCGACATAGACGTGGCGGCGGTACATGAGGCTGAGGAATGACGGCGCAGTGTTGAGTTTGTATAGGAATTGTCCCAGTAAGGGCGATCGTACTAATTCTCTCACGATTCCGTGCCAGCCACTTTGCTGTTTGCTCATCGTCGGCAAAGGCCCGCGCCAAGTCGGTGCAGCTAAGACAATCTTTGACCATACATTGGGCTTGGATTGCGCTAACTGCATCGCATAACCCGCCGCGTGACCTGCCGCAACTACAGCCACAGGACTATTAAAATTTGCCTCAACAAAATCCTTGAGAAATTGATGGTATAATTGCGGTTGATAGTCGGTTCGCGGCCGATCCGATTCGCCAAAACCCGGCCAATCTAAGCTCACAACTTGAAAGTTAGAAGCTAACAATTCTGCTAAAGGACGCATTTCTTCTCGCGTCGAAACCGTACTGAAAGCCGGCAGCAGCAATACAGGATTTCCCTGTCCTCTGGTTTCGTAAATAACTTTTATTTGCGTTTCTTGCCAATTCCAGAGATATTCTTGGACTGCGACGGGATAGTTGCCAGAATGTGATTTTGTTAAATTGGTAGTTTGAGTCATGGCTGTTTATTCTTTTAATTTTCTTCGGCTTGCTTGCTCAATTCACAAGCAAGCGCCTTATTTTTCATCATTTGAAAGATGTTGTAAAATCCGTTAGCGCGGGAAGGTGTCAGACTCACATTCAATCCCGTGTCTTGAATAAAATCTGGGGTAATGGTGACAATTTCAGCAGGCGTTAATCCGCTCAAACCTTCCACCAACAAGCCAACTAATCCTTTGACTAACTGAGCGTCTGAATCGCCTTGATACAAAACTTTTCCCTCTGCCAAATTTGCAGTAACATAAACTTGCGACACGCAGCCAGAAACTTTGTTTTCCGGCAGTTTGTCGCTTTCGGGAAATGCTGGGAGTCTTTTGGCATACCACAGCAGTTGTTCGTAGCGCTGTTTGGGATCGGAATGTCGCTGAAAGCGCTGAACGATTTTAGCTAGGGCTGCGGGTAGCGCGGTGTTTGCGGACATGATTCACTCGTCGCGGTTTACTTCGTTAATATTATACATTTAATTTTGGCGGCGGGTGCGATCGCCTGCTCATCTGCTCCCACTGAAGCCGTCTTCAGGTGAATGGGTTATTGTTATTGTAGTTAACGAGTTCGAGAGTTATAAACAGAGGAAATATGGTATTTAGTGCTGTTAATCAAGATTGTGGTGTAATGTAGTGACTCTGCAAAGAATCTGGCTAAAATATCGAGTTTTTCAGGCAGTTGTATTCTTGGGGTTGGGTTTGCTATTAACTATTGCCCTTTCGCTTTCTTTTGGTGCGGTACCCATGACTGCCGCTCAATTGTGGCAAGCATTTCTGCACCTAGGTGATGCTGTCAATCAGACTATTTTCTGGGAATTGCGTTTGCCCAGAGTTGCCGCGGCGCTGACGGTTGGTGCGGCTTTAGGAATGTCAGGGGCTTTGCTGCAAGGTTTGCTCCGCAACGGTTTAGCCGATCCTTTTGTATTAGGAATTTCGGCGGGTGCGGGGTTGGTTGCGATTACCATGCTGGCTTTGGGAATATTTCAAACTTGGCTGCCTTTGGCGGCTTGGATAGGTGCTATTTTAACTTCGATCGATTTTATCACCCAATCAAAGCAGTTGTGCTGGAGATTTGCTGGGTAAGTTTAACGTGAAAAATGTCGCAGCCCAATTGCAAGGAGATAGCCCCGTGCGAGGCTACGTGACGCTTTCAGCGGAAAAGGTTTTAGAGGCTAATCCCGAAGTTATCATTGTAGTCGATCGCGGAGAAGGAATTTTAGACCAATTTAAATCCGATTCATTTTGGAATCAACTAACAGCCACAAAAAATAATCGAGTTTACGTTTTTGACTACTACGGATTGGTCAACCCAGGTAGTATCGAAAAAATTGAGCAAGCAACTGCTCAACTTAAACAAATTTAAGCTAAAAAGTAGAGACCCGATTTATAGAGATAAAAAATCTCTATAAATGATGGAACAAATTGACTATAATTTCTCTAAAAGTGAGAAAGCTAAAGGTACTCAAAAGCGCACAATTGTCAGCAACAGGCTCTCCGGCCTGTTCCACAAAAGATAAATTTTCTTGTGGAACAGGCCGGAAAGCCGGTTCATAAAAGGTTAATTCACAATCGATCTGATATCTTGCACAATTGTCAGCAACAGGCTCTCCGGCCTGTTCCAGAAAAGATAAGTTTTCTTGTGGAACAGGCCGGAGAGCCTGTTCATAAAAGGTTTATTGAGAATGATGCAAGATATGAGATCGATCGGCCTCAAGTCAGATCCAGAGGCGGCAAACCGCGCAACTGCCGCAGCGAGTTGATACACGCCTGGCAGTCGCAGCCAAACAGCGCCACCGCCTCATCGCTTTCTGCTTCCGAAAAATCCAGCATCGCCACCCGTTCTTCACCCGGGCGCTGCCAAGTAATTCTCGGCTTAGAAGCCACAGCAGCAGACTTGCCAGGAAGCCGCACGCAAGTCAGACGCTGAGTGTGGGGCGATCGCACGCATTGGGGCGAATCAGCCGATTGGCTTGGTGTTTCGCCAATTAGAGCGGGATTTGCGATCGCGCTAAAAGACATCACAGATCCAAACAGCGTCGGACTTACCAATAAAGTGAGGAGCAATCGATTCATTTGTCGTCCTTAAGAACTTCAACGTACACAGTAGCCGATTATCTGTTGCAATTCAACAAGGTTTTCGTCCCATATCAGTACGATTTGCCGTTATTAAGGCTTAAAAGCCCAATATTTGTCGCCCAAACCTTCAACAATTATCCGCGTATTAGCAACCAGCATTTTCTGATAAGTACCCTCTTTGCTCCCCAGTTTAAGATTTGTTGCAATTTTAGTAAATTTAGCTTGCCAGTGATAACAAATTCATCCAAGGCGGGTAAACTGATTTCAGCAAGGGTTACTCGAAGCAGCGAACAAGTTTACCTCAGAAACCAGGTGGGGAGTGATGAGTACAGTTTTAGTGGTGGAAGATTCCCGCAGCCAGCGGGAGTGCATTTCACATCAGTTGAGATGCAGCGGATTGAATGTAATTCAGGCATCTGACGGTGTGGAAGCGCTGGATAAAATTGAGAAAAATTGCCCTGATTTAGTATTATTAGATGTCATAATGCCCCGTCTGGACGGCTACGGGGTTTGTCGTTTAATTAAAGCTAATCCCGAAACTCGGAACATACCGGTGGTATTTTTAACAGGCAAGGGACAGCAGTTAGCTTTATTTGCGAGGTTCCAGCGCGATCGCGCCGAGGCTTATGTTAGCAAACCTTGGCAGCCGAGGGAACTTTTAGCAACGATCAAAAAAGTTTTGCTCAATGCCAATATTAAGTTCGATCCAGCTTCAGCCGACGCTTGGACAGAATACGGAATTTTAAATTTAAGTACAGTCGAACTGTATCAAAGCCATGCCGATGCTTGGACAAAATACAGTTCGCAAATTATTAAATTGTACGATTCCAGCTTAGCAGCTTTCGAGCAAGCTTTGGCAATTGAACCGAGTCACTCGAATGCAAACAAGTATCGCAACCGAGTCCAGACAATCCGAACAATTTTGATGAAAAAATTAGAGCAAACTAAACCTTGCAAAGTCTGCGATTATTATTACGGTAAGGATGGCATCAATTGTGCGGTGCATCCTGCTGGCCGCCCTCAAGAACTGTGTCGCGATTGGGAATTTAATTAAACAAAAATGAAAACAAATAACCGCGCTAACTTGGAAAAGTTGCTGCAAGAAAGAAACGAGCATCCCGAAAGAATGGCGGAAATTGATGCAAAAATTAATGAATCTTTTCGCAAAAATTACGCCATTTTAGTAATGGATATGTCGGGATTCTCGCGCACGACAGTCCGCTACGGAATTATTCATTTTTTGGCAATGATTCACCGGATGCACGGAATTGTCAAACCGATAATTTCAGAATACGGCGGCACTGTAGTTAAGGAGGAAGCCGACAATATTTTTGCAGTTTTTGCCGATGTAAAATCAGCGGTGGAAGCTGCGATCGACTCTTTGAAACAAACGGCGGCTGTCAACACGACACTGCCGCCGGAGATGGATATTTACCTCTGCATTGGTATTGGCTGTGGCGATGTTTTGATGCTGGAAGGAGAGGATATGTACGGATCGGAATTTAATCTGGCATCCAAGCTGGGAGAGGATTTGGCGGAACGCGGAGAGATTTTGCTTACCTCAGCAGCCTTTGAAAAGTTGGAAGGTGACAAGCAAAATTGGGAAAAAGTGGAACTTTCGGTTTCAGGTTTGGAATTGGTGGCGTACAAGCGGCTGTAATCGGGTTAATTTCTGTGGTCTTCTCGTTCTTGGCCCTGCTGGAAAAGGAGAACATGACTTTGGCCAGCCTTCGCTATAAACCCGGTTTATTCGCAGAGTTTCGGCTACTCCGCTATTTGCGTACCAACCGGGTTGATGAGACTATATTCCTAGAGAATATCGAATTTAAATAAAATTTAAAATCAGATGATTGAGGAACACAAAACTTGGCAATCTATTAATTTATCCGCTATTGGACAGCGGCTGGCTTGGCTGCAGCAACAGCCAGACAAAGTTATTTTTTGCAAAGAGTCGGGTGTTCACTATGTTGCAGTCACAAAAGAGCGATCGCACATTAAGCTATCTTTAGTAGAAAAAATAAATCAGCAAACAGATTTACTGCAATCTGTTTTCGATTTCAACAATCCTTTACATCTAGTGTCTGAATATACTCAGGCGATGATGTTAGGTTTAGTGTGGCAAAACCAACCTCAAAGAATCTACATAGCTGGATTTGGCGGCGGCAGAATTCCGTTAGTTTTGCACCACTATTTGCCGGAAACTGTTATAGAATGTGCGGATGTCGATCCGATCGCGATCGAAGCAGCTACACAGTGTTTTGGGGTAAAATTGGACGATCGGCTAACTGTAACAATTCAAGACGGCAGAGAGTATTTAGAGCAGCAAAAATCAGATACTCAGTACGATATCATCATGATCGACGTAGCTTTTGGCAACGGCTACTTTCCCCACCGCCTATCCACCAAAGAATTTTATCAACTCTGCGAAAAACACTTGTCAACAGCAGGAGTTGTGCTGGTAAATCTGCTGCAAAGAGATGAGTTTTATGCGGAAAAAATCAAGACTTTTCAAAGCGTGTTCTCTCAGGTGTGCGTGTGTCCGTGGAAGGACATTAACAGCGTTTTGATTGGTAGCAACAGCGCTATTTTAGAGAAAGACGAGATTGTTGCTAGGGCAAAATATTTGCAAGATGGCTATCAATTTTCATTTCCCTTAACAGAGAGAGCACAGGAAGTAAAATTAGGTAGAGAATTGGCGGAAGCTATACCTAATTTAGACCAAGCTCAAATTTTGCATGACGATTCGCCTCCCGCTGGTTATTTTGATTGCTGGTTATTCTGATATTTATAATAACTCCCGGTTTACTCTTTGTGGAACAGGCCGGAAAGCCTGTTGCTGATACGAATATAAGAGATATAACCATCGCCCGATTAATTGTAGGGAAACCGCACGGCGTCGTCTCCTGACTGTAGGTAATATCAAATCCGATGCCACCGGATTTGATATAGGAATGAGAATTAAATAACTTCCACAAGTTTGTGGGATGGGCGTCCCGCCCGTCCTTTTTGGACGGGCGGGGCGCCCATCCCACAATAACAATTAAAATTGTAAGTTATTTAATTCGCGATCCATAACTGC
>NZ_JAUBOV010000047.1:0-57177 GCF_036700405.1 Microcoleus sp. T3_D1 | reverse complement strand
ATTTGTTTATGATTGCTTTATTTGGTTTTCAATGTTCGTGACGGCTTTGTGTTCCGCCATGTAAATAAACATAAAGCTTTTATTTCAGTTTGTAAAGGCCTTTTAAGAACAGTTTTTCTTATATGTGTCATAAATTATGCTTTTTAAAAGCCAGAAGGCTTGCTATATAAGGAGTTGAAAAGCTGAATGCGGAATTTGTGGACGATCGCCCACAAATGAAGAATACTCATAATCTACCTGGGGAACGAGATTCGGGATGGGCGTCAGTGTTAAGATAGATTAAGGGTTGCGATCGCCAACCGCAAAACTCGCACTGCACAGATATATGTTGTTGCGTAAGTCCGATCGATAAAAATCCCAAGGAATGTCTCGCACCGTCACCTACAGCCCTGCTTATACCCTCGTTCCCACTTACGAGTGTTTTAACCGCTGCACCTATTGCAATTTTCGGGCAGAACCGCTGCAAAGTCCTTGGCTAACACTCGCAGAAGCCGAAAAACAGCTTTTGCTGCTGCAAACTCAAGGTGTAATTGAAATTCTCATCCTCAGCGGCGAGGTACATCCTCAAAGTAAACGGCGAAAAGCTTGGTTGCAGCGGATTTACGATTTGTGCGAACTGGCACTTGCTCTGGGATTTTTGCCGCATACTAATGTGGGGCCGCTCAGCTTTGAGGAGATGGCACTGTTAAAAGAGGTAAATGTATCGATGGGGCTGATGCTAGAACAGCTTACCCCACATTTGTTACAAACTGTTCACAGGCACGCACCGAGTAAAGTGCCGGCGCTGCGGCTGCAACAGTTAGAATGGGCTGGGGAATTAAAGATTCCATTCACAACTGGTTTGCTGCTGGGAATTGGGGAAAGTGAGGCAGATTGGGTGGAGACTTTAGAGGCGATCGCCGGCATTCATTCGCGTTACCATCACATTCAAGAAGTTATCCTCCAGCCACACAGTCCCGGAAATCAGCAAAGTTGGGACGGTGAAGTTTTTGATGCTACAAAAATGCCGGAAGTAATTGCGATCGCCCGCAGCATTTTACCATCGGAAATCAGGTTGCAAATTCCCCCGAATTTAGTTGCACAGCCAGACATATTGCTGGCTTGTTTAGAAGCAGGTGCTAGAGATTTAGGAGGAATTGGACCGCGGGATGAAGTTAATCCCGATTATCCTCACCTGCAACACCAAACTTTAACAGAAATTTTAGCAGCAGCGGGATGGCAACTTGTGCAGCGTTTGCCTGTTTATCCTCAGTACGATAAGTGGCTGCCACAGACATTGCAAACTGCTGTTAAACAAAGGAGAGTCAATCGATTTTAGATTTTAGATTTTAGATTGAAGAATTGAAGAATTGAGCCTAGGGATAAATCCGGGGGCTTGTGACCAAATTGCTTGATAGTCAGTCAATCGATTGAAGAATTGAAGAATTGAAGAATTGAAGAATTGAAGAATTGAGCCTAGGGATAAATCCGGGGGCTTGTGACCAAATTGCTTGATAGTCGGTCAATCGATTGAAGAATTGAAGAATTGAAGAATTGAAGAATTGAAGAATTGAGCCTAGGGATAAATCCGGGGGCTTGTGACCAAATTGCTTGATAGTCAGTCAATCGATTTTAGATTGAAGAATTGAAGATGGGTAATTGGTAGCAAGATTCTTTAAATTGCTGCTATAGAGATTTCAAATCAAAGAACCGCCACCATCAATCCAGACTTCAGTACCTGTAATGAAGCTGGAGGAATGTGATACCAGAAACAACACTAATTGGGCGACTTCTTCGCTAGAACCTGCGGTATTATCCGTCAAAGGAATCATGTCTTGAATGGAATCAGGCGGGACTGGAATGCGATCGAGATGGCGCTTAACGGTGCTTTCTTCAATTGCAGTTAGCACCCCGCCCGGACAGATCACATTGACTCTGATTTGGCAGGCTGCGAGTTCTAGCGCCAGCATTTTTGCAAAGGCTACTTGGGCAGCTTTTGAACAAGCGTAGGCCGTGGCACCAACTTTCCTGAAACTTCGGGTGCCATTAATCGATGATGTAATTACAATTGAACCTCCTTGTTTTTTCAGATGAGGAACAGCATACTTAACAGCCAAAAATGTTCCTCTGAGGTTGGTGTTAATTGTCCGATCCCACTCATCGGGTTCTATCTCCTCTATCGGCGACCATACACCGTTAATACCCGCATTTGCAAACAAAATATCAATTCTTTGATATTCATCAAAAATTGTTTGAAACGCTTTTTGCATTTGCCCAGAATCTCCAACATCTGCGGCAATAGCCAGCCCGCCGCCTCCTTCATTGACCAACTGGCGGACGGTTTCTTGCCCCGTTTCCAAAATGCGATCGATAATAGCAACTTTTGCGCCTTCCTTGGCCATTAAAATTGCTGCTGAACGACCAATTCCCGACCCACCGCCGGTAATAACGGCAACTTTTTGTGAAAGTTTCATATTTTTTTAGATAAATATTTTTTTGCGCGATCGCATAGCATAAAAATAATACTCGATAGAGGACTAAAGTCCTCACTACAAACAACTTTCCGTCATCAAAATCATGAAATTCAAAAGTGGTTTAATGTACTAATTATAGCGGTAAGGTGTGCACTGCACACCCTACTTTAGGCAGAGGAGTACCTCAATTTTAATGCTGTTCTTACGGCTGTGGAACCCAGACAGAAACTGAACCGGCGTTACACCTAAAATCAGCCCAACCATCCTCATTCGTGGTGATGGGCTCTTGGATGTGTTCGGTGATGTCAATATAAGTTCGATTCGGTTGTCCGACTTCCATAAACTTGGTGCCATCGCCTCCGTTACTGAGTACCACAGCCATGCCGCCCGGATGTTCTTCATCTCCGAGTCGCGTCCAGCCAATAGTGTTGGCGTGGTCGAAGTAATCGTACTGATTGCCGTAGGAATAGGTTTGGCGCGCTAACAAGAATTTATCTACCATAAACTGATGTTTGTCTAACCAAATCTCGTATTCGTTGCCATCGTTTGCTGTATCCTTATAGTTAGCGCCGTAATAATCCGGGTAAAAAATGCACGGATATCCTTCGCGCCGCAGCAGAATTAAAGCGTAGGCAAGGGGTTTAAACCAAGCCTCGACAACTGATTCTAGGGATTGTAAGGGTTGGGAATCATGGTTGTCAACCAAGGTAACGGCGAGGGCTGGTTGCTGTTGGACGAGGGTGTTATCAAAAATTGTTCGTAAGTCGTAGCTATTGCCGGCTTTGCTAGCAGCGTAGAAGTTGTAGTGGAGGGGCGCGTCAAATAAGGAGACTTTACCATCGGTTGCTTGGATGAAGCTGTGCAAAGCTTCAACTTCATAAGACCAATATTCGCCGACTGCAAATAAGTCGCGTTTGACATAGTTACGAACGTGTTCTAACCATTCTTGGAAAAATTCTGCTTTAACGTGTTTGACGGCATCGAAGCGAAAGCCGTCAACGTTTGTTGTATCGACATACCACTCACCCCAGTATTTTAATTCCCCGGTGACTTCTGGGTTGTCCATATCTAAATCGCAACCCATCAGGTAGTCATAATTACCTTTTTCTAAGTCTACTCCGGGATCGAATTCTTTACCTTTGAGTAGGTAAACGGCATGGGTTTCTGTGTTGTAAACGTTGTAATCAATGGCGTCAAAATGCCACCAATGCCACTCCATGCTGGAATATTTTTTATCGCGACCGGGAAAAGTAAAATGCGTCCAAGCTTTAATGTTTTGATATTCGCCTACTGTGGCATTGCGGTCATCGGGATTGAAGGGTGTGGCTTCGGCTTCTTCTTCTGCATCTGCACCTAATTTGTGGTTGAAGACTACATCGGCATAAATCCGAATTCCTGCATCTTGGGCAGCTTTTATCGCGGCCAAATACTCATCTTTTGTCCCGTATTTCGTCCGTACCGACCCTTTTTGGTCGAACTCGCCTAAATCGAATAAGTCGTAGACGCCGTAACCCACATCCGTACCGCCGCCAGTTCCTTTATAGGCGGGTGGCAACCAAAGGGATGTAACGCCTATTTTGGCTAAATCTTTTGCAGATTTCGCTAGCTGATTCCACAGGCTGCCGTCGTCGGGGCTGTACCAGTGGAAATACTGCATCATCACGCCATTGGCTTCAGACATATATTTAGTTTTTCCTATTTTGTAATATTGCCAGATAGATTTTTGTTCGTAGCTTGCTAGTTTACGTAGGTCTACAATCTATCGTTAATAAATATCATAATAGATGGGGTTGCTCACCACAATCTATCTGTTGATGGATTGACAAAAAAATGTAAATTTGATAATAATTATTTTCAGGCTATCGAAAATTATTAAAAGGGTGGCGATGCTTCGGCAACTCGCTCAACTCTGGTGTTCCAAGTACCGTCGATCGCCAATTCAAGCAATCTAAATCCCGGCGGGATTTCGTCAAGTATAATCGGATGGCTTTTGGGTAAAAGTTGGATGCAGGTGCTGGGTGTCCCCAAGTAGGTAACTGAGCCCCGCTGTTGGTGAAATTCTTGGTGAATGTGGCCGCAGAGGACAATTTTGATTTGAGGATATCGATCGACAATTGCCAAAAATTCATCGGCATTGTGCAGCATCATTCCATCCATGATTTCAGAGTCGATCGGCAAAGGATGATGGTGCAAGGCAATGATAACAGGTCGATCGCCCGTTTCTTGCAGTTGAGAGTCGAGCCAATGCAAGCTTTCTGGGGAAAGCCGCCCGCCGTCGCATCCGGCTTCCACACTCGAAAGTAATAGAAATTGCCAGTTTCCTAGCATCCATGATTTTTCTGGGGAAAGGGGCGACTGATTTAAGATTTCTGCCATGACTGGGATGTTGTCGTGGTTCCCAGGTATCCAGTAGGCGGGTATTCCGAGGGGGGCGATGAGGGAGACGAGGCGCTGGTAGGATTCGGGTGTTTCGTCTTGGGACAAGTCGCCTGTGAGTAGGAGTAAGTCGGGCGGCGGCTGTATCTGTTGCAAGCGATCGAGAACTGCTTGGAGGGTGCGGGTTGTTGAGAGGCCTTTCCATTCTCGATCGATCTCTGCGAATAGGTGAGTGTCGGTGATTTGGGCGACGAGTAGGGGAGAAACTGGTGTCATGGCTGGTGTTGCGGGTCGTTGCTATAGTTCTAGAGTACCTTCCCACAAGGGTTTTGGGGATATGGAAAGGGCGATTCCCTACCCTTCGGGAACCCGCGCGCGATCGGGATAGCTGCGCTTGACGAAATTTTTGACAGGTATGTTAAAATTTTCGAGATTTGGTGTACTATAAGAAAACGTCAAATTTGAGACGTGACGGCGGCATAGCCAAGTGGTAAGGCAGAGGTCTGCAAAACCTCCACCCCCAGTTCAAATCTGGGTGCCGCCTTTTTTAATTTCTACCGTAACAAGTTGTTTGTCAGTGATGACAGAGTTTTGTCCAGGCTACCAGCTTGGTTTTTTTGTGCGATCGCAACAATCTCTTTAGTCACTAATCTGTCAATATATTGACCTAACTCGGATTCTCCAAATTGATTGAAAGCACCTACTCTTTGGGCATTTTGACGTTCATGCGATATTGACTATGGTGTTGAGGTAGAGAAGCAATCAGAAAACGATTCTTAATCTCTTCAAGACGGTCGTTCACCAGCTAATATCCCCACTATGAATGCGATGGTTTGGAAGACGGTTTCACCGTCGCCATCCTAGCCCTAATGACTTGCGCCATCTGGCTTTAATGGAGTTCAGCTTGGAGCATTTTGAGGAGATTCTTGAAGAGCTGAAGAATTTACTCTATCCTCCCAATCAAGGAGCATAGACATCTCACCCAAGTCCAGCGTGCATTGAACCCAATCTATCTGATCGAGTATACGGAAACGCAGACGTCTCACCAGAGTGCTCCACGATTCGATGTCGCCCGATTCTGAAATCGCCTTAATCTCAACAAGTTCGGGTGCAGTCAGTGTTGCTGGCTGAGCCAGTTGTACACAATAGGGCGACCGGAGTTCGGTGGTAAAGCTAACGGAATAGCTTTTGGTATCAGGTATTTCATCTGTCTGGCTCACGGCACGTACAACGGCCGTCACCTGTGACGCTCCGAGAGGTTTATTTGTTGTCACGTTACGAAGGTGGTTCGGAAAAATGCAGATGTCTTCTCGCTGTGCATTCAATTCCCTCTCCGAAAAACACACCAAGGCGTAATGGCTCTCCTTTTTTCTGCCCGAAGGCAAAGACGCACGGCTCGTGACGAAGCAGTGTATTGGTAATTGTCGTGTTTGACCTTGTGCGTCAACCCATGCGTTCCACAAGACCACGCCCCCCGGTGCCACGTCGATAGCCTTTGGTTTGCTGAGCATCGGAGAAAAAATCGCACGCAAAGACGCTATGTCACGGGCAGCAACTTTGGCGTTTTCACCCAGAGACTGACCAATCCCCCAGAAGAAGTACCCGCGACATAATTGTCGTTCCCATTCCTTCCTGCGAATAATTGCTGCCAATTCTTCGCTAGCCTCCGTTCCCATTTTTGTCCAGCAGAATGTCGGTGGCAGTTTGTTCATTGTCATATGCGTCTCCAAGTGCTTAGATCATATCAGCAGGTGGACGAGCGTTGCTCATGATTATCATAAGGAATGGAAGGGCTAAAAAGAAAAACAGATGACATAGAAGGAGATTCACTTGACCACACCTAATCGCCAGATCGACACGATCTTTGGATCCCTCGAGTCTGCAGGCTTCCCGCGCATCCTGCAAAGTATACTGCTGCCCGAGTGGGTAACACCAGAAGTGCTATCGGATGCTACAGTGTCATCGGAGATCGCGGCAATTCTTGCAAAGCGATTGGGTCTTCGTACAAGTCCTCTTTTTGCTGCAAGTCCGCGAGTTGAATCACTTCGGCGGCGTGACATAAAGTACAAGCGCTCGATTCCGAACAAGTCAAAGAACCTAACGGCTGCGACATCAATTGCTATTAGTGTTGCTGAATCTGTTGCATCGGCTTGCCGAGTGGAATTCAGTCCGTTGACAGGCAGTGCTGATGCTCTTCGCAAAGAGGTGCTTGCTTCTTTTCCAGGTAAATGGCTAGGACTGAGAAATTTGTTGATGACCTGCTGGTCACATGGCGTACCTGTTGTTTATTTAGCAGGACTGGGTCAAGGTGTGGCGAAGATGGATGGCATGGTGGTCTATACGGGCGATCGACCAGTCATTATTTTGTCAAAAGTGTCACCAGTTTGGGCGTGGCAACTCTTTATCTTGGCTCACGAAGTTGCCCACGTAGTGCTTGGGCATGTAGCTCCTGGCGAAATATTAGTCGATGAGGAACTGAGTGAAGCCTCTTATGCCTTAAAGGATAACGACTTGGACGAACGCGCGGCAGATAGGTTCGCGATCGAGCTGTTAAACGGTAGACGAAACGCGACTTACACGCTGTCGGAGAATCGGGCTAATTTTAGGGAGCTGGCGGATGTTGCATATGAGTTTGGTAAGGCCAACCAAATCGATCCTGGGCATATAGTATTGAATTTTGCAAATCAGTCCGGCAAATGGGACGTTGGTATTGCTGCGGCGAAGGTGTTGCAGGGTGAGAATCCGCCTGCATCGGTAGTCATCAGTGAAGCAATGTGGCGCGGCATCGACCCTGAAGCACTACCAATGGACACCATCGAGTTCCTTGGTAGGGTTACTGGTTCACCCCTTGAGTAAGGTAACTCATGAGCCAGCCAATTCTGATCGATAATGATGTCTTACTCAAACTTGCGCGTTACGGGCTGCTTGATGAGGCTATAGCTCTATTCAAGTGTACTCCTACCGATGTGCGCGTACTGGCAACTGCGAAATATCGGCTCTTGCCTGCTAAAAATCGCTTGCGGTTTTGTAAAGATGAGGAAAGTGCCGCTAGGCTGGAAGCATTCCTTAAAACCTCTAATCCACTCGATGCTGGATTAGCCGACCCGGATCAATTGGACGTACTGAACGCTGTTCCAAATATTGATTCTGGAGAAGCACTACTGTTCGCAGTGGGTGCTAATAACAGGGACACACTCGTAATTACAGGTGATAAGCGCTCTCTAGCAGCGCTTTGCTCTGATGATTCTGTCGCTGAGGTCTCCAAAGCGCTAGCAGGTCGTGTAGTTTCGATGGAAGTGCTTTTCTCCATGTTAACTGAGTATCAATTTACCCTTATTCAAGAGCGTGTAAGAGACAAACCGGATGTTGATATGACCCTGAAGATCGTGTTCGGGGTAACTGTCCCGGCTGATTTTGAATCAGTGAAGGAAGCCTTTAATTCGTATATTAGTGACTTACGCAGCAGAACTGGTACTCTGCTTTATGTACCATCCAGTTAATTTCTGAGCAGAACTGCATATGGTTCCTTAACGCGAGCAACAAGTTCAATGCGCTTTAGAGTCTGTTCATCCTGTGCAACTGCTAGCTCTTGAGGCTTGTAAAGAAAGCATCCTTTGTCTGCTCGACCAATCAAATACTTATCAGCTTTACGTCCACGGCTAGGACCTACTCCAACCTCTAATTCGCGTAAATCCAAGTTGAATTCCTTCTCCTGAATCTCATCCAGAACCAAAGCGTACCGTGACCCACGGACTTCTATACCCTTGGGAATTGGCTGCCAATCGACCCCGTCATCCGAGTATTGTTTAGCAATTTCGGGCGGGGCAGCGTGTCTAGAGTTCATCTTCTGCATAACAAAGAGAACTTGGTTTGCGCTACTTTCCACCTCTTTGGCAAACGGTTGAACCATAGTCAGAGGATGGCAGGTATTACCGCCATAACCCCAGAAAATCGAGCCTGTCTCTTCAAACTCGCGTTGTTTACGCTTGATGATGTCTTCGATGCTCTCTTGCGCGTGCAGACCCACTTTCATAAATATCAGACCTGCTTTCTTAATCGTGTCGTCCATTGTTGACCTCAAGTTTTTCAAGTATGTAGAGCTGGTCTGATTCCCTGCCTGGGTTCAGCGTCGTCCGCTCACGCACGTATCGAAACCGCAGCGGAGAATTCTTACCGTAGAAATTCTCAAGTCGTGCCGACTCAAGAGGTTCTGATGTTGTCTCCATGAGACCGGAGTCAATACGACGGAACAGAGAGGAACATGAACGCAGATCAGGGGCATCGTCGAGGTGATAAGAGTGCAACTGTGGCAGTAGTTCGGACACCACGTATCCAAGTTCAATCGCACGGCGTTGCGTATCGCGTAATACTTCCTGAGTCCACAGTAGGTCAGGATCGTCCGCTATAACGACGATGCCCAGGCTCTTCTCCTTAGTTGCCTGACTGCCGCGCTCGAAAAAAGCGATAACACTTTCTCCGCTGTTACTTGCCCCCCAAGGTGGATTGATGTGAAACCCATCGTATTCACCAAAATGCTCTGATGGCAGCGCTTCCGCCACGTTATAAAGGTGTGCTGAAATCTCAATCTTCGGGTGAAGCTTCTCACCGAATCGCCGCACAGAATTGACAATTCGTTCGTCAAAATCAAGCAAGGTGATCGACTTTGGCCCATAATCGATGACGTTTTGGGCTTTCAAATGAGCGGCGGACAGGGCAATTCCATCACCGTCCCCGACAAATACGACATCCTTGTTGTTAAAAACACGAGCCACGTACTCTGCTTGTATCACCATGTCGGCGACCTTCATGTATATTTGGTCGAATTCGCGCAGAGGAATTGGTCGGTTCTGGACAACGTCTGAAATTGCATTGATCGCCTTTCGCAAGTCAAAGTCCATAGAAACCCCCATATACTACTCTTATGGAAAGTTGACTACCCCTGGTTCCCAAAGTCTTAACCCTCGTCATTATATAGTGTGCGTTATCAAGCAAACATACGACAGCTTTCTTAACGTAGAGTTGAATGCGTTACATCACTGTGTCCCCTAACTCTTTATTTATCATAAAGGCTTAGTTTTCAGGGGGCGACAACTAGGATGAAAGCCTGTTGGCTCAGATTTTTAGCCGGGTTAGCTTTAAAAAATGAGAATACTTGCCTTACTTATACATTTATTAAAGCACCATTTTGATGGTAATTTAATTATTATCATATAAATATGTACAAATAAAAGTCGATGGCTCGGCACTCCAACTTAACGAATATGACAACTTAATTGCTAATCACTAATCGCCCCACGGCAATTAGCAATTAGCAATCTTACCCAAATTATCACATTTTGCTGATAATTCTTTGGAGGATTTCCACGCCTGATACCGCTTGCCAGCCAAACAGCCCTAACAGCACAATATTCAGAAAGATGTGAGTGTTTCTCGCCCAATCATTGCCTTTTTGCATCAAAGGAGTCAGCGAGGCTGCGATCGCAATTATTGCCATCATTCCCAACCCTGCTAGCAAGTGCGGGCCGACAAATAGCTTGCCGTTGTTGATGTAGGTGACAGCCATCCCGACGATCGCAACTGTAACCATCAAGGCTAACAGCAAAGAACCCATCTGGTGGTGCTTGACGTTGAATTTGCCCTTAATTAACTCTTTTTTGAGCTCGCCTTCCGCACTTCTGGTACGTCGGATTTGAATGCCCAGATACAAAGCATAAAATGAGATAGCCAGCAGTACCCACATTAAAACTGGGTGGATGAATTGGCTCCAAACTTTCACTGACTGAGGAATTTCGAGATTCATAGTGTTCTGAGGATTAGCAAACATACTTCATAAAACTTAGCATACCAGTCAGGCCGTCTCGTGCGACGGTAAAAATATACGGTATGAGAGACTATTATGCCTGCCACTAAACAAGACGCTGTATTAATCCAAGCCGCCAAGACTGGCAACATTATTCACGTCCAAGCTTTACTCGCTAAGGGAGTTGACGCAAACGCCAAAGACTCTGAGGGGACGACGGCTTTGATGTTTGCTGCCCAAAAGGGCTATACAGAAATCGTGCGTATTCTACTAAACAATGACGCTAATGTCAACCAGGTGAGCAGGCGTTTTGGCTTGACAGCTTTGATGCTGGCGGCGGCTCACAAGCAGGCTGACTCTGTGCGGCTGTTGCTGGCTGCGGGTGCTGATGTTAATGCTAAAAATGATGATGGAAGTACGGCTTTGATGGCCGCTTCTCTCAAGGGCGATATCAATGTTGTGCGGATGTTACTTGATGCTAATGCTGATGTAAATGTCCGAGATAAAGATGGAGATTCTGCTCTGAAAATAGCTGCTTTATCGGGACACGAAGCTGTTGTCAAAGCTTTGGCAGATGCGGGTGCTGTTGCTGACAATTCTATGCTGTTTTTAGCTGTCCGTCAAGGTAGCGCTGAAATTGTGCGAATTTTGCTCAATTGTGGGGCGGATGCTAATGTTAAAAATCTAGAGAGCAAAACAGCTTTGATGCTGGCTGCGACGGCGGGAAATTTGGCTGTTGTCGAGGCGCTGTTGGCTGCTGGTGCTGATGTCGAAATTCGCGACAAAAACGGCGAAACTGCTTTAACTTTGGCAGCGGATTCCGGCAATACTGATGTGGTGCAAACTTTGCTTGGTGCGGGTGCTGATGCGAATGTGAAAAATGGAGATGGGGGCACGGCTTTGATGGCCGCTGCTGCTGGAGGAAATGCGCCGATCGCCCATATCTTACTCGATGCTGGCGCGGATATCAACGCTAAAGATAAAGATGATGAAACTGCTTTGAATTTTGCGGTGGTTGAAGGCTGGGAAGATGTCGTGGAATTGCTCTTAAACCGAGGTGCTAGTGTCGGTGCTCGAAATCGGTTGGGCGATACGCCTTTACTGGTGGCGGCTGTTCACGGCCATAGTGCGATCGTATCGGCTTTGCTGCAAAAAGTAAACTCAAATCGGGATGAGTTTCTGAATGCGAAAAACTTTGGGGAGACGGCTTTGACGCTGGCTGCGTTTCACGGACATACCGAGACTGTGAAAGCTTTGCTTGACGGCGGTGCTGATCCGAATATCCCGGCGGATTTGGGGAAAACGGCTTTAATGAAGGCGTGCGATCGAGGTTATGTGGCGATCGTCCAATTATTAGTCGAAAAAGGTGCGGATCTCAACTTGCTCGATGATTCGGGCGCAACGGCTGTAATGTGGGCTGCACATCGGGGCTGTGTCGGTGCTGTACAGGTTTTAATTGATGCTGGTGCAGAACTAAACCACAAAAATCCGGGCAATTATACAGCTTTAATGCTGGCTGAGTTTAAACGTTATTCCAGCGTGGTGAAATTGCTCAAAAGTGCTGGAGCACTGGAGTAAGAATCAAATAGTTTTGAGTAACTTAATTCTGTCATTCTGAGGGTAGGCTTTGGGAAGTGAAGAATCTCAGATATAGCCTTTCGAGCTCTCATATGAGGTACTCATGGGCAGAGGGCATAGGGCATAAGCCTCCGTGGGCATACCTCACTTTTTTAAGAACCGCTATATCTGGACTTACGCATTGTAACGGTGTGGCAATAGTTTGAGATTCTTCGCTTCACTCAAAATGACAAAATTATGTGATTAGTGCGTCCCGGACGATGAATTATATCATGTCCGATCGATTAACCATAATATCCCGGTCGGGGCGGGTTTTTGAGATTGTCAATTATTGGCGATTATGGTTGGTGGAACCCGCCCCTACAAAAATCGCGGTAGCTCGACCCGACATGATATTAACCTCAATTTGCTTTGCGTACCCAGCCGTTAATAGTAAAGCGGCTATCAGCAAAAGCTTTTGAGGGACAGCTAACTCGCAAAACTTCGTGCATATAGCGACTCAGAAAAAATACGATGCTATTATTGCGCGGTTCAACAGTTCTGAATGTCTCGTCCGCAACATAGAAATTGTTCTCGATTTTGCTGTCATAAATCAGCAATTCACCACCTGAAAAAGCCTTGGGCTCTCGATAGAAATAGTAAACGTAAGTAAAAAACCGGCTGGCTGTATCTGGCGAGCCGCTGTCGTTGTGAAGTTTGTAAAAGTTGTTGTCATTGTGCATGGTTAACTGAGCTTCTATTTCACCCAGCGGAAATGAGGGAATATTTAATTTGTGCAGCACGTCGGGGAGAATTGCTTTGATGCGATTAACCATCAGTTCGGAAAATTCTGGGAACGAGTGGAGTACCATCGAACGGCGGTAATCTTCGGCATTGGTTGAGGTGCTGGTAGTCACAAATTCTGATTCTTTTGCTAAGACATATTTAATGAGTTTGTTTTTTTCAGCAGGTGTCAAAAAGTTGTCAATTTGGGCGTAGCGAGATATTAAGTCGTCATTTACAGGCGGCGCTGGGGCGGGAATTTCTGCGGGAATTTCTACAGGAGTTGCAGGCTGCTGCGGTTGCAGTTGCTGCAAGTAAATTGGGGGTTCTGTGACTAATCCGACTAGGTGTTCGGCGGGAAAAAAAAGGGTGGAACGCCCGTCGTCTATGGGGATTTGAAATAAGGGCGAAAAACCGAGTGTTTGTTGGGTGCGATCGACTAATGTTTTGATCAGGCTGTGCAATAATGGTGTATCAGATTTGAGGGTGACGGTGCATTGATGTCCCCCGGTGAGCAGAATTTTGACTTTTATGTCTTGGGGTTTAATTTGCTGTTGAATTGTGCTAGTCATAGCCGTTAGTTATAGAAGAAGAAGGAAGTTCGGCAACGGATTCTGTAACGGATGTAACGGATGGAGGGATGGGAGAAGAAAGAAGGAAGATGCAAGAAGGAAGATGGAAGAACAAAAATTCAATCATTGCTTGAGGGCGGGCTAGAAGCCCAACCCACAATAGAATTAACTCTTTGTGGAACAGGCATCTTGCCTGTTCATAATAGAGGTGCAAAATGTCATTGCTACGAACTTAATTAATGCAAGAAGTGGCGGATATCAGTGAAAACCATTGTGATTCCGAGTTGGTTGGCGGCTTCAATGGAATCTCGATCGCGCATACTTCCTCCCGGTTGGACGATCGCAATTATGCCCGCCTCAGCCGCAGTTTTGACTGAATCGTCGAAGGGGAAGAAACCATCGCTAGCCAAAATCGCTCCTTTGCTTTTGTCTCCTGCTTGTTCCAATGCTAGTTTAACCGATCCCACGCGATTCATTTGTCCTGCGCCGACACCGATTGTAGTCCGATCGCGCGTGACAACGATCGCATTAGATTTGACGTGTTTCGCTACTTTCCAAGCAAACAGCAATTCTTCCAACTCTCCCGCCGTCGGCTGTTTCTCAGTAACCATCCGCCATTTGCTAGTTTCTTCTACTACATTATCTGAGTCTTGCACCAGCAAACCGCCTGCAATTATTTTAACAGTTTGTGGCGGCCCTTGAGTCAAATTTGGCAAAATTAATACTCTAACTTTCGCCTTCTTCTTGATAATTTCTTCGGCTTCTGGTTCGCACCCCGGCGCGACGATACATTCTAAAAATGTTTGAGTTAACGCCGTTGCGGTAGCAGCATCAATCGGGCGGTTGAGGGCGACAATTCCACCGAAAGCTGAGACGGAATCAGTGTCGAAGGCTTTTTGATACGCTTCAGAAATAGTTGTTCCCAAGGCTGTACCGCAAGGATTTGTATGCTTCAGAATAGCGGCGGCGGGGGTGTCGGGGAATTCTACGATTAGCCGCCTTGCTGCTTCTAAATCTACTAAATTGTTGTAACTTAATTCTTTTCCTTGCAGGATGGTGCTAGTCGTCCAGCCTGTCGGTGTACTTCCGCTTTGATACCAGGTGGCGGCTTGATGGGGATTTTCGCCGTAGCGGAGAGTTTGCAACTCTTTTCCTGATAAATTAAACTCGTCTGGTAGCGCCGATTTTTCAGCGGATTGGCTGCTGAGATAAGTTGCGATCGCGCGATCGTAGTTGGCTGTATGTTTGAAGGTTTCCAGCGCACATTTTTGCCTAAACTCTAAGGATGCTTCGCCGCCATTTTCCCGCAGTTCTTTTAAATAAGTATTGTACTGTTCTGGGTCGCACAAAACTGTCAAATGAGCGTGGTTTTTGGCGGAAGCTCTCAACATTGCTGGGCCGCCGATATCTATCTGCTCAATTGCGTCTGCTAGAGTAACTCCTGGTTTAGAAATTGTCTCTTCAAATGGATACAGATTGACTACAACTAGATCGATCGCCCGAATTTGATTGGCGGTTAAATCTGCGAGGTCTTCCGGTACATCGCGGCGTGCTAAAATGCCACCGTGGATTCGCGGGTGAAGTGTTTTGACTCGCCCTCCCAAAATTTCGGGGGAACCAGTATATTCCGCAACTTTGGTGACTGGGATGCCTGCTTCTTTGAGGGCCGTTGCTGTCCCGCCACTACTAATTATGTCAAATTCAAATTCTTCTACTAGACTGCGCGCTAAGTCGATTAGTCCGGTTTTATTGGATGTGCTCAGAAGTGCTAGACGTGCCATTGGTTTGAAGTTGCGATCGCAAAAATAGACAGGTTATATTCTATACCAAGTCTGGTGGCAGGCACATGATTTGCTAATGGCTAATTATGATTATTTTTAATAAACAAAGATGAGTTCGCTTATTTTTGCCCAGATTTTTTGTCAAACCTATATAATATTTTATACTGACCCGTGGCTTCTAAATATTTAGGACTTGCGCGTGGAACTGATTATTTTGTGAGTGCGAGGGGGATTGCAGCCATATCCAGCTTGCACAGTTCGTGTCGCTACGTAAGTGTCAATGTTGTTGAAATTACTTAATAAAACTTAATAGATAATTCTAGGGCGATCGCTCTGGAATTTTAACGATGTTTTAGGATGAATTCTCAAAGTAATGTGCTAGCATCGGGTGTAAATTGCTGTCTCCGTAATATTACGGGAAATTGGGCGATCGCAACACCTTAATCTAGAAAATAATTTGGTAGGGTTGAAATATGTTTTTTCAAGAAGCCGATTCCGAAAATAAACTCAGTAATATTAGCAGGAACCATAAAAAAACTGCTCCCAATCTTGCCAATAGAACAGGCTACCAACAGATTCCCAAAAAAAGAGCCGAGAATTCGACCGAGGCCAACATTTCCGAAGCTTATAGTGTTAGTTTGTGCGAATTGCAGCAGATGGAGCGAGCAATGGAACAACTAAAGCAGGATTTGAAAGCTAGCGAATCTCGGTTTCGGAATGCGATCGAAAAAAATGCCGACGGCATCGCAATCGTTAACAAGCGAGGACTTGTCTGTTTTGCCAACCCGTCAGCAGAAGCGCTGTTTAACTGCAAAGCAGAGGAACTTTTAGGTCAAGCATTTTTTGGCAATTTAGTAGTAGAAGTTTCAGCTTGCGACATTGAGATGGCGACGGATATTATTCCCCAAGTTGGAAAAACAGAAGCACCCGGAACTCGCGTCGTGCAAACAGAAGTTGAAGCTATTCGCAAGCAAAAAGCAAATGCTGTAGTAGAAATGCGGGTGGTGGAAACGGAATGGGACGGAGAAATGGCTTATTTAGCTACGCTGCGGGACATTACCGATCGCAAGCGCGCAGAAGAAATGCTTTGGTTGTACGATCGAGCTATAGCAGCTACTAGCACCGGAGTTACGATTTCTGACGCCACTGACCCCGAACATCCAATTATTTATTGCAATCCCGCATTTGAAACCATGACAGGTTATCGGCGGCAGGAAATTATCGGAAAAAACGGCCGATTTTTGCACGGAAGGGATACCGATCCGGCGGCGGTAGAAATAATTCGCCAAGCCTTGCAAACAGAAAGCGAATGCAAGGTAATATTAAAGAATTACCGCAAAGACGGAACCGCTTTCTGGAATTGTTTCTCAATATCTCCCGTGCGCGATCGACTGGGCAAATTAACTCATTTTATAGGCGTACAGAGAGACATCACTGAGCGCAAACAAGCCGAAGAAGCCTTGCATAATTCCGAAGCACAAAGCAGAGAACAAGCCGCTCAACTAGCAGCCACACTTGAGCAACTCAAAGCCACTAATTCCCAATTAGTTCAAAGCGAAAAAATGTCGAGTTTGGGATTGCTACTTGCCGGCGTCGCTCACGAAATTAACAACCCAGTCAGCTTCATTTACGGCAATCTCGCTCATCTCACCAATTATACTCAAGACTTGTTTGGGCACCTCCAACTTTATCAACAGCACTATCCTAATCCAGTAGCCGAAATTCTAGAGGCAAGAGAAAAAAATGATCTCGATTTTTTAGCTGAAGATTTACCTAAAATACTGTCTTCAATGAGCGTTGGTGTCGAGCGGATTTGCCAGATTGTGCAGTCGCTGCGGAACTTTTCGCGGCATGACGATTCACAGATGAAACCCGTGAACCTCCACGAAGGTATTGACAGCACGCTGTTAATTCTCAATCACCGTTTGAAAGGGAGCGGAGAAAAGCCGCCAATTCAAATTGTCAAACAATACGGAGAATTGCCGACTGTTGAGTGTTTTGCGGGGCCGATCAATCAAGTTTTTATGAATATTCTCAGCAATGCGATCGATGCTTTAGAAGATGCGAACAGTAGGCAAAATTGTCAAGAAATGGCAGAAAAACCCAGCCAGATTAGGATTGGTACGGAAGTTGTCGGCAATTTTGTAGAAATTAAAATTGCTGACAACGGGCCGGGAATACCTGAGCAAGTCAAACAGCAGATATTCGATACATTTTTTACTACCAAGCCCATTGGCAAAGGCACGGGAATGGGTTTGTCAATTAGCTATCAAATTATTGTAGAAAGACACAAAGGCGAATTATATTGTACTTCGGAATTGGGCAAGGGCACGGAATTTACTATCAAAATGCCGATCGCACATTAGTGCCGAATGTGCAATCTGCACCTTACCAACGTGATATATAGGCAAGCAAGCGATCGGGATGCTCGCATTCCTAAAAAACGAGAAAAATCGTTTTTTCTCGTTCCCAGACTCTGGCTGGGAACGCATACTTAGAGGCTCTGCCTCCCCATTCTAGAAATAATTTCAGGGTGTTTTTCTGCTCACATTACCCGCCTAAATAGGCAATTAAAAAACCTCTGCACCCTCCAACTTCTTAACAGTTTCAACCTTAGCCCTCGCCGCTTCCCCGCAAGTCTTCGGCGTCGGAAACATCTTCCCAGGATTCGCCAAACCTTTCGGATTAAACACCTGACGCACCCACTGCATAGTCTCCAAATCTACCTCGGAAAACATATCCGGCATAAAACACTTCTTGTCAGCGCCGATGCCGTGTTCCCCCGAAAGACTTCCCCCAACTTTCACGCAAAGCCTGAGAATTTCCCCGCCCAATTCTTCCACCTTTTCCAGCGCACCTTTTACCGAGTTATCGTACAGAATCAGCGGGTGCAAATTCCCGTCTCCCGCGTGAAATACATTAGCAATTCGATAACCGTATTTCTCGCTCAAGCCCTCAATTTCTTTCAAAACATAAGCCATTTGCGTTCGCGGAATTACGCCGTCTTGCACGTAATAATCCGGGCTGAGATGACCCGCCGCCGCAAAAGCAGCTTTCCGGCCTTTCCAAATTTTTAGGCGCGTTTCCGGGTCAGTTGCCGTGGTGATATTTCGTGCTCCGTTATGCTTGCAAATATCAGCAATCCGCTGTTTGTTTGTGGCAACTTCCACTTCTAAACCGTCGATTTCTACGAGGAGAATTGCCGCCGCATCGCGGGGATAACATCCAGTTGCTACCACATCTTCCACAGCATTGATGCTGATGTTGTCCATGATTTCCATGCCGCCGGGAATAATGCCAGCGCTGATAATATCGGAAACTGATTCGCCCGCTGCTTCTATACTGGAAAAATCCGCTAGGAGAACGCAAATCGATTCCGGCGCTTTGAGAATTCGCAAAGTAACTTCTGTGGCGATTCCTAAAGTGCCTTCAGAACCGACAAATACACCAGTTAAATCGTAACCGGGCATTTCGGGAATTTCGCCACCGACATCGACAATAGAACCGTCGGGAAGTACCAATTTTAATCCTAAAACGTGATTGGTTGTGACTCCGTATTTGAGGCAGTGAACACCGCCAGAATTTTCGGCAACGTTGCCGCCAATCGAACAAATAATTTGACTGGAAGGATCTGGCGCGTAGTAGAAACCAGCGCCGCTAACTGCTTGCGTTACCCAGTTATTAATTACTCCCGGTTGCACGACTACTTGCTGATTTTCTAAGTCTACTTTCAGGATTTTTCGCATCAGGGCTGTGACAATCAGCACGCAGTTTTCTACAGGCAAAGCGCCGCCGGAAAGGCCGGTGCCTGCGCCTCTAGCCACCCAGGGAATTGAGTTGCGATCGCATATTTTGACCACTTGCGCCACTTCCTCCGTAGTTCGAGGCAATACCACCAGGGCGGGGCGCTGGCGGTAGCTGGCGAGTCCGTCGCACTCGTAGACAATCAATTCTTCGCGGCGCTGTACGACGCCATTTTTGCCGACTACAGCCTCGAATTCTTTAATAACGGGTTTCCAGTTGCGTTCTGTTTCTACGGCTATCATTAGTGAATTTAATTAGGGAACTCTCAATAATATTGTTGCAAATTTTACTAAGTTTAGCCAATTATTTTTCTAAGGGTTGCAATATTGACACAGGGAAGGATCGGCAGTCTCTCGACCGTCGGGAAATAGTTTTTCTTTAGTATAACCGCAGTTTTTGCATTTATAGATTGCCGATCGCACTAGCTGAGTCGGAAAATAGCAAAGTTCGCAGGGCAATCCGATTTTCCTCTCAGCTATATCGAATCCCGGCCAACCGCACTCCGGGCAGAATTGCTTAAATTTTTTAACTAAATCGAGAGTTGCATTTTCGATGTTTTTCATCCGAGTTGGATTGTACATCGCCCGCATATCTGTTTCGATATGAACTCGGCCGGTTGACGATTTTTTTAAGCCTGCTGTCACAGCGTCAAAAAGTTGTTTTTCTGTCCTAATGCCCTTGACAATTTCGCCGTTACCGAGGGCAGCATCGCCAACTATAACCACCAGTGCGTGTTCGGGAAATCCAGCTTTTTTAGCAAAATCATCTGCTTCTTCTATACTGGAAACTAACAGGTGACTGTAGTTAGTTTCAACGGAGAAAGAGTCGCCGATGAGTTCTAGATTGTTGGCTATATCTAATAAAATTACAATTTCTCTGTTAGCTGGCAGATACGGCATCATTGGGTGAGGGCCGAAAGTGCCTTCGCTGGCAAAGGCAAGAGTTTCGCCCGCAATTTCTAGAGCTTTTTGTGCTTTATGGCGCGCCGCTTCTATTTGTGTTCCTAAGCGTTTAACTTCTCTGGTGAAGGTGCCGAATGCGTCAGTGTCAAGTGCCGCAGGTACTAGGATATTTACGCCCAATTCTCGTTCCAAAATGGGAGCCATTACCCGTTCTTTTTGGTGCATGGTAGCAATAACTGCGGTGCGATCGCTCAATAATTGATAGGGATTCACAGGCTCAGAAATATTAGACATACAGCAGCATCATTTTAGGAAAAAAAACTCACATACACCCTTTCCACCGCCCCACAACCGATAGAAACCCTGACTTAACTTCCGAGTAAAAATTTTAGACCTCAGTTAAATATTCATGATATTCACCTGTGGACTTAATTTAAAATTCTTCAATCTTCAATCGTCAATCTAAAATCTAAAATCTAAAATCGTATTAGTTGCCCCCAGTCACTCCCCCAGCTTGACCTCTGAGTACAAAAATTACTCCTGTCATAATTAGCGCCACGCCTACCAACCGCAGCGGCGGCAAAGGCTCGTGAAATATCAGTTTGCCACCTAAAACAGTAAACAAGTAACTAATTGACAGTAAGGGCGAGACTATGCTAAGGTTGGCCCGCGACAAAACTACAATAAAGCCGATCGAAGAAATTGCATACAAAGAAAGACCACTTACTATCAAAGGCTGAGTAGCCATTGCTATAATTTTTTCTATTAAATTAGCAGCGCCAATGGGCCCTAATATTTTAGCTCCTGCCTTCAGACTAAATTGACCTGCGACGCCGCACAATATTGCAGCAAGCAATAAGAGAAAAACGCTTCTATTCATAAGTTTACTAACCTATAGTACAATCAAAAATTGCCGTTCGCAAAAACCTGAAAAAGTTTAATTAAGTTTTGTTAGGTTTTATTCACCACCAATATTTTAAGCAGAGATACGGGAAAATCAAGTATGGTCGATCGCGATCGAGAGTGGAACAAATATATGGCAGAGCAGACCAACGCAAGCGGAGAATACACTCTAGAACTATCGATACTCATGCCTTGTCTGAACGAAGCAGAAACTTTAGAAATCTGCATCGACAAGGCACAGAAGTCCCTGCGCGAACTTGATATTGCAGGCGAGGTCATCATAGCAGACAACGGCAGCACTGACGGTTCTCAAGATATCGCTACCAGAATGGGAGCGAGAGTCGTGCCCGTAGCAGCCAAAGGCTACGGCAGCGCCCTGATGGGAGGCATCATCGCAGCGCGCGGAGTTTATATTATCATGGGCGATGCTGACGACAGCTACAATTTTTCAAACCTCGGCGCTTTTGTCAACAAATTGCGAGAAGGTTTCGACTTAGTAATGGGAAACCGGTTTCAAGGGGGCATCAAACCGGGTGCAATGCCGCCGCTGCACAAATATTTAGGAAATCCGGTGCTGACATGGGTTGGGCGGCTATTCTTTGCAAGTCCCGTCGGCGATTTTCACTGCGGACTCAGGGGTTTTAGGAGAGACTCAATTTTGAAACTCGACTTGCAAACAACGGGGATGGAATTTGCTAGCGAAATGGTAGTCAAAGCATCTCTGTACACCTTGCGGATAACTGAAGTCCCAACCGTACTTTCTCCCGACGGCCGCAGCCGCCCGCCGCACTTGCGAACTTGGCGAGATGGCTGGCGACACCTCCGATTTCTGCTGCTTTACAGTCCTCGGTGGCTGTTTTTGTATCCGGGTACTGCGCTGATGATTTGGGGTCTAATTGTTAGCATTTGGCTGTTGCCCGGTACTCAAAAAATCGGGGGTATCAGCTTTGATGTACACACGCTGCTGTATGGTGCGATCGCAATTATCATCGGTTTTCAAGCAGTAACTTTCGCTTTTTTCACCAAAATTTTCGCCATCAGCGAGAAATTCCTGCCCGAAGACCCCAAACTCAACAAAATATTTCGCTATGTCACCCTAGAGACAGGATTGATTGTCGGAGTCACGCTGATTTTACTCGGAATAGTTGGCTCGTTCTTGTCATTAACTATCTGGAGCGAAACGGCTTTTGGTACTCTCGATCCTTCTAAAACTCTGCGTTTGGTTATTCCCTCGCTCACTTGCCTGACTGTTGGTTTGCAGATGGTTTTGTCGAGCTTTTTTCTCAGCGTGCTGAGCTTGAAGCGTAGGTGATAACATTAAAGTTCCTGCCAACCTTCCTCACAACTAAATTTCCACGCAGGGGAAGTTCAGGGCGATCGCACTGCAGGGAAAATCAGGGCCGCAGGAGCAAAATTTCAGATTATCTGGTATAATAAAACAGCCAGCTCTAATAATTTTCAATAGCTATGAACTATGAAAACTCAAGAACTTCGCCAGAATCTTAAGCAATCCATAGATCGCTTATCTCCTGAACGGCTGATCGTTGTGGCTGATTTCTTAGCTTATTTAGCAGAACGTGAAAGCAATGAAGCTACGGTGGAATTATTGAAAATTCCCGGTTTTCTTGAAGTATTTAATAAAGCCCAAAAAGATGTAGCTGCAGGTAAGGTGACTTCTGTTGAGCAACTCAAACGAAAATACTGATGAAAGTCTAAAGTTTTATTCAGTCGTTCTTAGCTTTGATGCTCAGGAGTTTTTTGAAGAAGCATCAGCTTCTTTACAACGCAAGCTAGATAGATGTTTTGAGATGTTGAAAACAGACCCTCGCAGTCATCCAAATATTAAGCAACTCAAAGGCGAATTAGCTGGATACTATCGCTATCGCGTTGGAGATTATCGGGTAGTTTATGACATTGATGATGAGCAAAAGCGTGTGGTTGTGACTGTTATTGCTCATCGTCGTGAAGTGTATTAGGGCGCACTTTGGGAAGATAAGGGAGATCGCACATTTATTTATTCACTGCTTTTTACATGATGTTCAACATAAGAGCGCAGCACAGCGTTCATTAGAGATTGATAGCCTTTTCCTTGGCTTTTAAACCAATCTAATACATCGCTATCAACTCTTAAAGAAATAGCTTGTTTTGTCAGTGGTGTTACGAGTTTTGCTTTTTCCCAAAAATTCGCATCTAATTCAGGAATATCAGAGGTATCGATCGCAGATTCTGGAATATTCTCTAATTCTTCAAGTCGTTTGCGCGAGATAGTCATATTCAAACTGCATGAGGCTGTATATAGAAAACGTATCTACTTATAATAGAGCACAAAGGCGCTCGCCCTTCGAGAATACTGCCCAAAGTTCGATCGGGGGAAAGCTCTGGGGCGATCGCACTTTAGGAAGATAAGGGCGATCGTACTTCCCTCGATCCTAAATTGCTATAATGACAATCAGCCAAAAAATATTAATGCAGAGTCTATGTCTACTTACAGCACGGTACTGAGTCAGGTTCTAAGACTTGCACCAGATGAGCAACTGCGACTCATCTCTGAATTATTAGTATATGTTCGTCAGCGGGTTCAGGCTAAACCTAGGCGGAGCATTTTAGAATTAGAAGGGTTGGGTGAGGAAATGTGGAATAGAATTGATGCTCAAGAGTATGTGAATCAGGAACGAGATTCATGGAATGGATAGCTCAGTTAGAGATACAACCGTACTAAAGTTGCTATTATTTATTGATAATCCCACAGACGAGGAGATTAAGATGCAAGTCAAAGACATGACAGTTGACCAATTGCGGGACTTAATTCGGCATACCGTGGAACAGTGTTTAGAAGAATATTTGGGCGATCCTGATGCAGGTTTAGAAGTTAAGGAAGAAGTCAAGCAGAAATTGTTAGAGTCAATGAAGCGCAAACAATCAGGAGAAAGCTGTCTTGAACCTGGGGAAGTTTATCAAAAACTTGGCATGAAATCGTAATGACCTATTCGGTTGAGTTGACATCAGAAGCAAAAGAACTAAAATTGAAGTTATCCTAAAAAGCAGAGGAAAGAAAAAAAAATATGAGTACAGAGCGCTGGGATGATGATAGGCTAGACCGCTTGGCTAGCATTGTAGATAGTAACGCCCGCGTCATTCAAGCTTTGGCTAATGTGGCAGCAGAGGCAAGGGAAGAACGGCTGCAAATTTTACAAATGATTGCTCAACAGCAGGCTAGTATTGACCGACAACAGGCTGAAATTGTGGGTTTAAGAACCGAGACTGTGCGGATGCTTGATATCCTGCTAAATCAGCGGAATCAGGGAGATAATCCAACGGCTTAAGTAAATAAGAAAGTACGGGCGATCGCACTTTGGGAAAATAAGGGCGCTCGCACTTTGGGAAAATAAGGGCGCTCGTACTTTGGGAAAATAAGGGCGAACGCTTTTCCCCGAATCCCGAATTGAGATAGAATAAATAACAAGCAAAAAAATTAACGAACTTTAGTGTAAGTTAAGATAGCCTATGTTGAGTATTGAACAGATAGAAAATGCGATTCTCCAACTTCCGCCCAACAAGATTGGAGAGTTGTTAGAGTGGTTTATGAATTTGGATTACCAACGATGGGATCTTCAGTTAGAGAAAGATATTGCTGAGGGTAAACTGGATGCTTTAGCAGCAGAGGCGAACGCAGATTGTGAGAGTGGTAATTATCGAGCGATTTAATGCACTATACGAAGGAGAAAATTTTGGGATTGTTACAATGCTTTGCCATCAAATGTACAAGCTACAGCAGATCAGTGTTATGAGTTGCTGAAGGCAGATCCGTCTCATCCTTCTCTGCATTTTAAGAAGGTTGGTAATTATTGGTATGTAAGGGCCGGACAAGCTTATCGGGCGTTGGGTATTGAAATTAAAACAGGTATTTTGTGGTTTTGGATTGGTACTCACGCAGAGTACGATCGGCTGATTGGTAAATAATGCCGCTGGTGAAAAATACAGGTTGCGATCGCCTACCTGATGACTTAAAATAGAAGAGACATATAGCTCTGTGGTCAAAATGGACAGAATCTCCGTCAACCCTCAAATTCACTTCGGTAAGCCTTGCATAATGGGTACGCGCATTACTGTACAGAGCGTTCTCGAATTACTAAATGAAGGGCTTTCTTTTGGAGAAATTATCCGAGACTACTATCCCGATCTGGAAATGGATGATATTCGGGCGTGCTTGCGTTATGCGATCGCACTGGTGGCGGCTGAAGATGTGCATTTGGCATTAGCTTAAATTATGAAATTTCTGATTGATCAAGATGTGTATGCTGTCACCACAAAGTTTTTGATTGATGCAGGACATGATGTAATTGTTGTCGCTCAAATGGGTCTAGCGCAAGCAAGTGATGAAGAAATACTGAGAGTAGCGCAAGCAGAAAATCGCATCCTGGTTACGCGAGACAGAGATTACGGAAATCTTGTTTTTGTGAGGGCGATCGGAACAGGTGTGATTTACCTTCGAGTCTTACCTAAAATGCTGAATGAAGTTCATAATGAACTAGCAGGAGTTATAGAAAATTACTCTGAAGTAGAACTAAGAGGAGCATTTGTGGTTGTAGAACCTGATGGATATCGGTTTAGAAAACCGCTTATATAGGGTATTAATTAGTTTGGTGTGGGAAAGCAAAGGGCGATCGCACTTTGGGAAGATAAGGGCGATCGTATTTCCCCACTGCTTAACTTCGATCGTTATTAAACATCAGCCAAAGAGCGTGGATAACTCCGGGAATCCATGTAAAAGCGAATGTGAGCACCAGGTTTATCCAAAAATGAATGCCAAGCCCAACCGTCAAAAATACACCCAGTGGGGGAAAGAAAATCGCAGCGACTATGTGCAGCATTGGAACGGGGCTTTGCTTATTATCAGTGATATCGCTGTCACTAATTCTGCGCTTAATCCCCAATACTTCCATCACCTTCATAGCATTCTGGTATCCCTCAGTATCTCCCTGAGCCTGGGATAGTCTAGCTGCTGTTTCTAAGTCTGAAGCTGCACTTTCCCTGTCATTCAAGAACCTATAAGCTCCACCTCGCCCAATGTAAGCATGATAGTAAGTAGGATCTCTACGAATTACCTCTGTATAATCTCTAATTGCTTCCTCCCAATCGCGAAGACTTTGATGGCATCCAGCGCGAAGGTGATAACAGTGAACTAATTCTGAATCTTCTGAATTGCGACGCAATACTTTAGTTAAATCTTCAATCGCTTCATGATAATTTTCGAGTTTTTCGTAAATAAAGCCTCTTTTTTGGTAGTTTTTAATTTCTTCGGGATCTAAACGGATGCTTTGGTTATAATCTTGAAGCGCAGCCTGATAGTTGTTTAACAGACCATAACAATCGCCTCTGCAACTGTATGCCATCTGAGCCCAATCACTACTCAAACCACCCAACGATAAAGCGTGAGTGCAATCATCTATTGCTCTTTGTAAGTTACCTGTATCCTTAAATAGACCGGCACGGGATATATAGCCTTGAACAAAATCAGGTCTAAGTTTCAAATATTGAGTGCAATCTTTAATAGACTCCTGATAATTTCCCAACTCTACCCAAGCAAGACATCTGTGCCAGTAAGCTTGGGATTCATTGGGGTTTAGTTGCAATAATCGTGTATAGTCTTCAATAGCTGCTTGATAATTTTCATTTTGAATATTTAATTCGCCACTACGCAACAATTCTTTGACCGCTAGTTGATAATCAGAACTGTCAAACTGATCGGAATAATTCATGTTAATTAGTACCTTTTAAAACTCTACTAACTTTTAAATTTTCGGCTACGTATCCACATCGTCTAATAACCAACTAATATCACTGCCTACCAGTGTCCTTGCTACATTCCTCTTGGGTAAATATCGGAGTCTTCCTCAAGCCAGCTAAGATCACCTTCACCTAGCATCATCCTAGCTAGATTCCACGTCCGAACTGTATCCATTTTCATAGTTGTGTCCATATTTTCAGGTTCATTTTCCAAGATAAAATTTAAATCTTCTACAGCCAGCCGCAGCAATTCGTCAGGGCGATCGGCATTCGTTCCTATATAGTAATAAAGATTACCTCTGCGATAGCGGGCTGGTATACATTTGGGATGTATTTGAAGAATTTTGGTGTAGATTTTAATAGCTTGTGCTAGATATTCTACAGATTCCAAAAATTCTTTGGCGAAATAAATGGATTCATGTACGTTACCTAGATAATAATAAATTTCGAGAGTAAAACTATCATCTACATTACTATCATTCAAAGAGATGTCAATCGCTCGCTTAAAATCTTCTATGGCTTTTTGATAATTCTTCAAACCCGCATAAATTATACCGCGACACTTGTAAGCGAACAAGTGCATAGGATTTACAGATAAAACCTCATTCAAGAGCGGGAGAGCTTTATGGCCGTTGCCTTTCTCCATTTCATCAGCGGCTTTGTCCATTAATTCTAATTCTAATTTCCATGCCATTCGTTCCGATCTATCCATATTTTTTCACTCTCGTTTTGAACTTTATTTACTTAAGAAAGAAACCAAAGTCTAGGTTCTGGGTTTTATAAGATAAACTAAATGAAATGATCGCCTCCAAGTAGATTTCAAGAAGCGATCGCCTAATCTATAAATGTTGGCGATCGCAACTTGTCTCAATCAATCCTTCCATTTCTGAAGCGTAGTTGCGTAGTAGTTCGCTTTACGCCAAGCTTCATTAGGATTTTTCATTTAGTCTTTTGGTTTGCAAGAGAAGCTTAATTGCTTTCTTTGCTTCTGCATCACCGTCTTTAGCCAGTTCCTCTAGCTCTGTAAAAGTATTACGTTTTACACCACCTGGATATTCATATTGAATTTTGGAAAGTTCAAAATCTTTCTTGATTTGTCGCAACTGATCATAAGTGTAGTCGCCACCAAACTTATCTATGAGTGCTTCTGCTTGTTTTCCCATTTTTTGCTTAATATTAGTGAATGTACAAATCCTTTATCCTTAGACACTGGCTTTTATTCAGCAATCGTAATGATGTACCATTGTTTTTATGATAAAAGCCATTTCTGATTGTTCCACCAATACTCTGGGTAGTTGCTGGTCATAAACTCTTTGGCAGCATCCTGTAGCGCCTGATAAGTCATACTATCTTTTTCTTCCCAGTAATTATTGGTTAAATAATCATGGAACTCCTGCTCTTGAGGGTCATCCATCCCCTTCGTTACTTGTCTAAACAGAGTAGTTCTGAAATCATGGTCGGATTTATATGCCATTTCAATTCCATCCTTTGGAGCGCCGTATAGTAGATTATCAAGAGCGATCGCCCAACCTTTAACTTTTCCTGTCAATGTGGGCGATCGCAATTTTTCTCAATCAATCCTTCCATTTCTGAAGCGTAGTTGCGTAGAAATTCGCTTTACGCCAAGCTTCATAAGTTTAATTTTGTACATCTAATCACCACCTTCTGTAATATCATAATAATCTTCTTCTTTACAACTGTTGCAAATTAAAGTAAGACGTGTAGTTCCGTATCCTTTTTTAACATTATTCACTGCCTTCATATCCGTAGATCCGCAGCGATCACAAATGAAATTTCCATTTCTGTCCCTCTTAGCCATAGCCAATCTCCTCGCTTGATTTTTATTCGCCAAGATCCTAAAATCACAAATATCGACCAGCCCGGATGTGGCCTGATCGCTCTGAGCACCAGCAACCTCAACTAAAAAAATCATACAATGACCCCATTTCCCCATCCCCCACTCACTCACGTTAGAAAATGTTATGTAATGTTATCTAAAAAGTTATAAAAAATAAGTTATAATAACTAAAAATTACCCCAGACGCGATCTATGGAGCTTAAGGAAGTCTTAAGATTTGCCGATGAAAAAGTTTTTTCCACAACAGGGAAGCACTTAGACGACCTGCAAGAAGCTATTTTAAAAGAAACGCTCCAAGGTCGAAAATATGCAACAAAAATAGCGCAAGACCGTGATTGTACTGAAGGTTATGTTAGGGTTGCTGCTTCTGAATTATGGAAGATATTATCAGATGTCTTCGGCGAAGACGTTACTAAAGTAAATGTTAGAGCGATACTGGAAAGGGCAAAGTTTTATAATTCTCCATCAGCTATTTTGAGCAATCATGTAACGTTTAATAACGTCAACATTTGTCAAGAAAGGGCGAGAAGTCCAACAGAACCTCAAAACCCCCAACCAACTTCTCAACAACTCCACATAGACTTAGGCGACGCACCCGAAATATTCACGTTTTTCGATCGCACTTCTGAACTCTCCACCCTCGAAAACTGGATAAGACACGATCGCACTCGCCTCATCGCACTCCTCGGAATCAGCGGCATCGGCAAAACAACCCTCTCCCTAAGCCTGATCGATCGCATCAAAACCCAATTCGATTACGTCATCTATCGCAGCCTCCGCTTTTCCCCAACCCTCGATGCAACCCTCACCAACCTGCTGCAAATCTTTTCCCAACAATCAGAAATTCCCCAAAATATCGAAACCAAGATTGCCCAAATCCTCGATTACCTGCGAAAAAACCGATGTCTGATTGTCCTCGATGACGTACAGATGCTTTTGGGCAGCGGGCAAGTAGGGGGACAATATAAAACTGGATATGAAGATTATCAGTTGTTTTTTAAACTAATTGCCGAAGTTTGTCATCAAAGCTGTTTGATATTGAATAGTTGGGAAAAACCCAGAGAAATTGCCAGATTATCAAAAGATCATCATCCCGTGCGATCTTTTGTATTGGGAAGTTTGGGAGAAGCAGCTAAAGAGATTTTGAACTCACAAAAGTTATCCGATGAGGAAACATGGTCAACTTTGATTGATATTTATCAAGGCAATCCTCTGTGGTTGGAGTTCACTGCAACGCTGATTCAAGAGTTGTTTGGGGGAAGAGTTTCTGAGTTTTTGCACTGCGAGATGCCGATTTTAGATGAAGGGTTGCAATCTCAGTTATCTCAACCTTTTGGGCGTTTGACTCCGGCAGAGTTGGCAGTGATGACTTACCTGGCTAATCAACCTGAACCCGTTGCTGTGTCGCAAATTTTCAACAAAATACCATTTTCGGCGTCAGAAATAGTCAATGCGGTGCGATCTCTTGGAAATCGGTTTTTATTGGATACGCAGGAACAGGAAAAGATAACTTTGTTTAGTTTAAATCCTGTGCTGAAACAGTATGTAAAAACTCAGTCTTCTTAGTCCGCGTAGGCGGACTTTGTTTGTGTAGAAGCGGTTTCAACCGCCGTCTTTATTTTTCCAGACAGGGTTATTCGTGGGGAGTAGGGGACGAGGGCGGGTTTATTTAATCTGTCTGCAAGCTTTCAGGCTATTGGCGAACCCGCCCCTACAGGTTATTAAAAATGGTGCAAAATGTCGAGGTAACAAACCCCGATTTAATTTACAGCATATTCCATATATGTGTAGTACAGAGAAACCGGGTTTCTTGAAGAGAATCAGTTTAAAGGCTAGAACTGTAAAGAAACCCGGTTTCTGAGGTGTACTTCATAAACCTGGAATATGCTGTAAGTGCGATCGCACCCACTCTCTAAACTCTCTAATTCTCGCATTCTCTCCCTTTTCTGAGTCTAGGTGCATAAACTGTGCGAGTTCTTTGACAGGAAACGAGCCAAATGCCAAACTGGTTTCGGACTCGACATAACCCGTATCATTTAAAATGTTAATTATTAGTTTCCCCTTCTTCCAAATCCAAACCTCCGGCACTTTAAGTTCCGCATAAACCGCCATTTTATTGATAGATGAGCTAGTCAAATCCATTTCTACAGCTAAGTCTGGCGGCGGGTCATTTTTGAGATCGATAGTTAACTTTCCCCGCATTAAAGCTTCATTTTGGATATAAAAACATTCATCAGCTTCGTTGCCAGCTTTTTTCGGTTCCGAACGCCAAGTAGATGATTTTAATCCGATAATTTCAATCCCAATTTCCTCAGACAGCGCTACAATTAGCCGACCGAGAGTCCAGCTATACCTCTCATGTTCTGGTAAAGGTACCATGAGTTCTAAAGTTCCTTGGTAGTAAGTCATGCGCGGCGTTGAACGTTCGGCAAATATTTCTAACAAGTGTTCGTAGGTTTCCCAACTGATATCATGTAAAACCAGGTGAGAACCTGCAAGCTCTTCTTTACTGTACGCCAGGGTTTGAACCATTGCAAATACTCCACGAGAACTTTAACCCTATTTTACTCTATTGAACATTGGACAGGTGCGATTCCCTGCGGGATAGCTTCGCACGCGCGTACATTACCAGATTGATTCAAGATTCAAAATAAATCCGGGGAGAACATCTTCACCTGATACAGTGGCTGGAGATTCCAACACTTCAACTTCTTGATTTTGACGATAAATCTCTACTTGCCGTGATTTGCGATTAATTAACAAACCCAAACGTGCACCATTATCGCGATACTCTTTCATCTTATCCTGAGTTTCTTTCAAACTATCGCTGGGAGACATTAACTCAACGACAAAATCAGGACAAATGGGGGGAAATTTCTTTTGTTGTTCAGGAGTTAGTGCATTCCAGCGTTCTAATTTTACCCAAGAAGCGTCAGGAGAGCGATCGGCCCCATTGGGAAGTTTGAAGCCTGTTGAGGAATCAAAAGCAATACCGCTGTCATCGTTATCCGCCCAGTTAAATAATTGCTGGGTTAATCTTCCATTCCGGTTTCCAGTTTCTCCTCCTGCTGGTGACATGATAATTAATTCTCCTTTGGCTGTGCGTTCCAATCTAATATTTTCATTTTCTTGACAGAGTTCAAAAAACTGATCGTCTGTCAGCTTAATAATTGGGTTGAGGTTGAGGGTGAGGGTAGTCATAGCGGTATTTTATCGTGGCTAAACGACCTTTATTAAGGATTGTAGCATATTGAGTGAGTTGTGAGGGCGATCGCTTCCTACTCATCAAAACCCTCCCAAAAATATAAGGACACAGCATTGCTGTGTCCCTACAGATTAAAGGCTATCGTCCGAAATTCGGAGGTTTATTCTACCCCCTCAATCCGGTCTTCCACCTCCTGATAAAGTTCACGCAAGCGATCCAAATTGTTCTCCGAAGTCTCCCAATAACCCCGGCCATTCACCTCAAGCAAAGTGCTGACAATCTTGCGGAACGAATGAGGATTTAAGTTAAGCAAACGCTTCTGCATCTCCTCATCTTGGATAAACGTAGTGTTGACATCCTCATACACCCAATTATCCACAGCGCCCGCAGTCGCACTCCATCCAGTTGTATTCACCAGACGCTTAGAAATCTCCCGCACGCCTTCATAACCGTGCGACAACATCCCCTCATACCACTTAGGATTCAGCAGCTTAGTCCGCGAATCTAAACGCACGGTTTCTGATAGCGTCCGCACCTGCGCGTTGGCTGTCGTTGTATCAGCAACAAAGGATGTCGGTTGCTTCCCATCTGCGCGCAAACTGCCGATCAATTTAGTCGGATCGGAGTCGAAATAGTGCGACACGTCGGTTAGGGAAATCTCGGCAGAATCCAAGTTTTGGAATGTGACTTCCGCAGTTTTCAAAGATGATTCAAAAATCTGCCGATCTTGTTCCATTGTTCCGGGATTGTCGGAAGAAAAGGCGAAGGATTTGCGAGTTAAGTACATTTCCTGCAACTCTGCTTCGCTTTCCCAAGTGCTGTTTTCCACCGCCAAGTTGATGTTAGATGAATAGGAACCCGAAGCATTGGAAAATACGCGGGTTGCTGCTTGTCGCAGGTTGATTCCCATTTCTTCCGCTTGCTTCAGGGCGTGTTTGCGGACGAAGTTCATCTCTAACGGTTCGTCGGCTTCCGCTGCCATTTTCACGGCTTTATCTAACAAATTCATTTGGTTGATGAACAAGTCGCGGAATACGCCAGAACAGTTAATTACTACGTCGATCCGAGGGCGTCCCAACTCTTCTAAAGAAAGCAATTCGAGTTTGTTTACCCGGCCCAAAGCGTCGGGAACTGGCTTCACTCCCACCATCCACATTACTTGGGCGAGGGATTCGCCGTAAGTCTTGATGTTGTCGGTTCCCCACAACACAACGGCGATCGTCTCTGGGTAATTTCCGCCGTTATCAACGCGCTGTCTTTCTAATAGCCGATCGACTACAAGCTTAGCAGACTTAACCGCCCCCGTTGTAGGGATTGACTGCGGGTCCAAAGCGTGCATATTCTTGCCCGTCGGCAAAACATCCGGGTTGCGAATCGGATCGCCACCGGGGCCGGGCAGAACATACTCGCCTTCTAACGCGCGCAACAAAGCGCCTAATTCGTTGTCAGCACAAACTTGCTGCAAGCAGAATTCCAGATACTCAAACAGCGGTTTAATCGGTTCTGGATCGATTTTTTTGTAACCTGCGGCGTGCAAAGCTTCAACCCAAGGTGTTTTCTTGCCCATGTTGAAGAAATTCAACTTAGAAACAAGGGAAACTCTACCCTCAGCGTCGGTTTGTTCCTTCACCAAAGCGCCAACGGCATCCCGACAGGCCAAGGTGATGTTTTGCAGCAATTCAACATCAGTTAAAATGCCTTTGTCGCTGTTGGTGTAAATTTCGCCGATATCGCGTCCGAGACTGTTAGCAATAATCCGTGGCAAGCTGATCAGCCCGTCTTCTTCGCGGTCTAAATTGGCGATATTTACCAAAGTTGCGATCGCCTCTTCAGCAGTCGGCGGCTTACCGATAACGTGCAAACCGCAAGGTAACAACCGCGACTCAATTTCCATCAACTTGCGGTAAACCAAGCCAACTAAATTGTCGCGTTCCTCCGCAGTCATTCCCGCAGCAACCCCTCTTTCTTGTTCCGGAGGTAGGGCGATATCCTTGTCCAAATTCACCAAACGGCATTTTTCGACGATCGCATCCACAATCGGCACACCGCGCCCAGTCTCTTTCAAAGTTTGATAAGAAGCAATTAACTCGCTGAGTTCCTGCAAACCTTTGTACAAACCAGCATTTTCAGCCGGAGGAGTCAGATAGCTGATTGTTTCAGCATAACTGCGGCGCTTAGCAATTGTTGCCTCGCTGGGATTGTTGGCGGCGTAATAATAGAGGTTAGGAATTTTGCCGATCAAACTGTCGGGATAACAATCCCCAGACATCCCCATCTGCTTACCGGGCATGAATTCTAGCGAACCGTGAGTGCCAAAGTGCAGCACCGCATCCGCACCCCAAATGCGCTCCAAATATGTGTAGTAAGCAGCAAAACCGTGGTGCGGGCTGGCAGAACGAGAGAATAACAACCGCATCGGATCGCCTTCGTATCCAAAAGTAGGTTGCACTCCGATAAACACATTGCCGAAATGTTTGCCGAAAATCAGCAAATTTTGTCCGTCGCTGTTCAAATGTCCCGGAGGCGGCCCCCAATTTTCTTGCAACCGTTCCGAGTAAGGAGTGAATTCTTCGTATTCAGCTACGGACATCCGGTAAGCAACATTTAATTCGGGACTTTGGTATTGGGCTGTTGCGTCGTGGATGACTTCTTGCATCAGTTTTTCGGCGGAATCCGGCAATTCTGGCAAGTCGTAACCGTTGCCTTTTAAGGCTTTCAATACTTGGTAAATCGAGCCAAAAACGTCCAGATACGCGGCAGTTCCGACGTTGCCTTTGTCCGGCGGGAAACTGAAAACTGTGATCGCAACTTTTTTATCTAATTTTGGTTTGCGGCGCAGCATTGCCCACTTCATCGCGCGCTGGGAAATTGCTTCGATCCGGTCTTGTAGGGCGATCGCCTTGCCAGTTGCGCCATCTCTTCCCGACAATATAATCGGTTCGATCGCGCCATCCAACTCGGGAATCGCAATTTGCAAAGCAACTTGAATCGGGTGCAAGCCTAAATCGCTATTTTCCCACTCTTCCGTCGTTTGGAAAACCAGCGGCAAAGCCACCATGTAAGGGCAGTTTAGCTTTTTCAAAGTCTCGATCGCCTTCGGGTGATCTTGTTTCGCCGGGCCGCCCACCAGGGCAAAACCAGTCAGAGAAACCACCGCATCAACGATCGGCAGTGGCGCAACACCTTTGGTTCCAACTTCCAAGAAAAAAGTTTCCACTGGTTTCGAGAAGTCCAAACCGCCGGCAAAAATCGGCACCACCCGCGCCCCCATTGCCTCCAATTCCTGCACCATTGCTACATAGTGCGCGTCATCTCCGGTGACTAAGTGAGTCCGCTGCAACACCAAGCCGATGCAAGGTGCGAGGGGGTCTTTGAGGTCTGCGGAAATATCTTTGCGGGCGTTGTACCAGGTGAGGTATCCTTTTACATCCTCAAACATGGACGGTGCCAAAGGATGCCAAATTCCCATATCCGGGTAGACAACGGGCTCTTGGTATTGTAGGGGCAATCCCCCCGTGGTTGCCCCCTGGCCTTTGAACACATATTTATGTGACAGCATCAGCAAGAAGTTTTCCAAGTTTTCTTGGGAACCGCCCAGCCAATACTGGAAACTCAGCATGAAGTTGCGCGCATCTTGGGCTTTGTCGATGGGCAAATATTTCAGCACTTTCGGCAAAGTTTGCAGCAGTTTCAGCATTCCGTCTTGGAAGGAACTCCCGGATTTTTCCTTCCGTTTTTTCATGAATTCGCCGATCGCACTTTTGCTTTGTCCCAACTGTGCCATCGAGAAACTGCCCATTTTATTGAGTCGCATCACCCCTGGCATCGACGGGAAGACGACGGCGACATCCAAGCTGTCGCGCAGCGGTTCAACTGCCGCTACCACTTTTTCGGCCAAATCTTCAATGAAAATTAGAGAAGCAATAAATACATTGGCATCCGCCACATCCCGCTTGAAGGCTTCGTAATTTTCCGGGCTGCGGAGTTCCTCGATCAGGTAGCCGCTGATTTCTATTGCCAGATTCGGATTTTTCTTGTTTATCGATCGAACCGCTGCCGACAGGGCGCTTTGATACTGCGGTTCCAGTACGACATAGACCACCTTCATTAGCGATCGCCCCTGCAAGTTTTCCGGCACGACATGGCGAATGGTGGGCTTGACGTGAGTGAACATCCGGTTAGGCTCCTTTAAGATGCTGTTTTCTGGAATCGGGAATTTTTTTATCCCATAAGCATTTTTACCAGAAAACGCTTGCCATTAGGCGATTTGAGCCTGCACATGACACAATTCGACAAATTTAGGTCAACTTTTCGTTACATTTTTTTATAAATTCCTTGAGCAAATACTCCATTTTTTCTTTACAAAAATTTACTTGACATAAAGTTAATTGTATGTAAGTAAGTAATAATGGGGAGAAAAATAATTAAAAATTAACCAAGGATTGAGAAAGAAATCCTGAAAAAAGTTCCAAGTTTTGTAGAAGTGATCGAACTTGCGATCGGGCAATTAACTGAGGGGAAAAAGGCATAATTTCTGAAAGCAGAATGTAGCCTTGGGATAATTGCTGCGTCATCAAAATTGACATTTTACCAGGAATTTAAAACCCTTTCATAACGTCTGTTTTCTGTAAGTTCCTGATCGGCGATCGAGTTCATGGAGAACTAATTGCTATAGAATCTCAAACTCATCAAAACTTTAGGGGGAAACATGGCTAACTACGCAATTTTCGACGAACAATTCTACCTCGCCTCATATCCTTGGATCAAACCAGCCATTGATGCCGGAGTCATCAAATCCGGGAGAGAACACTTTGAAAAATTCGGGCGAGAAGGCGGTCTAACTAAAGTATCGCGTTATTTTGACGAAAATGCTTACCTTGCTGGGAATCCCGACCTCGCACCCTTTGTCCGCACAGTCAATCCAAACGCACCTTTTGCGACAGGCCTCGATCACTTTATCCAGTTCGGTTACGATGAAGGACAGCGCCGCAGCGCAGTATCGCCTGAGTACAGCGAAGATTTTTATTTAGCAAATAACTCAGAGTTGCGATCGTTTGTCGGCCCCAATGCACCTTTCAAATCGGGATACCAGCATTTCATTCAATTCGGCTCAAAAGAAGGTCGTTTTGGAACTTCATTTTTTGAACCGGAATACTTAAAAGAAAACCCCGACATTGTGCCGTTTATAAACTCTGGAGCCCTGAGAACTGGTCGGGATCACTACTTCAATTTCGGGAAAAACGAGCCAAGCCGCAACGCAACTTTTGTTGGTAGCCGCAGCACCGATATTCTCACTGGTGTTGGTGTGGGGAATACCGAACTGATTGGAGTGGAAGTAGGTATCGATCCCAGGGGCAACCGGCAGTATGAAAGCTTTGGCACCAATGAATTCGATGTCCTGATTGGCAGTCCGGGAGCTGATAGATTCGTACTGGGAGTTCCTGCTACAGCCGGGAATGTCACCCCGACACCGCTGTATTTGGGTAACGGTCAAGCTACGATTCGTAACTTCAACATAGAAAGCGATTTTATCCAACTGCAAGGAAATTCTTTAAACGACGGCTACAGCCTGACTCCGGTTGGCAACAATTTGGCAATCCAGCGTTTTGGAGATGTGCTCGGCGTGATTGAAGGAGCAGCAACCTTGGGTTTAACTTTCCAAGAATCTAACGGTAACGGTACTTTCTTGATTGGATAGTCATTGGTCATTGGTCATTAGTCATTGGTCATTAGTCATTGGTCATTAGTCATTAGCTAATGCTGATGATTAATGATTTTTTAGTGGTTGTAGGCTAATGTGCTATAAAAAAGTACGATCCTCTTCGAGGGCTTCGCTAACGCACTTTACATTCTTTAAACTGCAAACTATGAATTACGATATCTTCGACGAACAATACTACCTTTCGCAATATCCGTGGCTGAAACCAGCCATTGATGCAGGCATCATCCAATCGGGAAGAGAACACTTTGAAAAATACGGTCAAGCCAGCGGCCTCACAAAAATATCGCGGTGCTTTGACGAAGATACATATCTAGCTCAAAATCAAGATATTGCACCCTTTGTTCGCACCGCCAACAACCAAAACCAACCTTTTGCTTCAGGTTTAGACCACTTTATCCAGTTTGGTTACGAAGAAGGTCGCACGCGAGTATCGCCTGACTACGACGAAGTTTTTTATTTAAAGCGCCACCCGGAAATAACTCCCTTCGTGCAGAACGGAATTTTTAAATCCGGCTTTCAACACTTTATCCAATTCGGAAAAACAGAAGGTAGGTACGGGACAAGTTTCTTTGAACCACGTTACTTGGGAGATAACCCAGATGTGGCGGCAGTTGTGGAGGCTGGAAGTTTAAAAACGGGTCGAGAACACTATCTAAATTTTGGGCAATTTGAGTCAAATCGATACGGATTTTTTACAGGAACCAACGGTAATGATATCGTCACGGGATTTACAGCGGGAAAAAATCAAATTATCGGACTGCAAGTAGCTTTCGCCGGCCCTAATCCACCTTTTGGGATTAATAAGAATAAGTATGACGCTTTGAAATTGGATGACATCACGAGAGAGCCTTTCCTGACTACCACTGAATTCGATACATTGATTGGCACTTCTGGCATTGATTACTTCGTACTCGGAGATGCTGTTCCCAACAACCGACGTAGTTTTATCAGCCGGGTAGATTTCTATACGGGCAGTGGGGAGGCCAGGATTGTCAATTTTGAAAAAGGAAAAGATTTTATTCAGTTGGTGGAAAGCTTTAATGAACTGAGTATATTTCCATCAGGGGCGGACTTATTAATTCAAAAATCTGGAGATACACTTGCCAGAATTCAGGGCGGATCAAATCTAACTCTGCAAACGATTGAGATGATAAATCCGTTTAGTCCTCCAGTCGGTCTCACTTTCCTCGGCTAGAAAACATAGAGTTTAAGTGAGATTTGACACTTGGAAAAAATCACCCGATCGGGTAATTGTCTCAGTTTCGGATGATTGATAAAGTCATAAACAGCTCATTAAAGTCGCCGCAACAAAAAATAGCTAGTTACGCAATTTTTGACGAAAAATACTACCTCGATCAATATCCTTGGGTCAAACCAGCCATTGATCCAGGAGTCATCAAATCGGGACTAGAACACTTTCAAAAATTTGGTGAAGCAGGCGGCTTAACCAAAGTATCGCGATATTTTGACGAAGCTACTTACCTCGCTGGCAACCCAGATATCGCTGCTTTAGTCCGCACCCCCAACAACCCAAATGCACCTTTTGCGACCGGACTAGACCACTTTATCCAATATGGTTACGAAGAAGGTCGCACGCGCGTATCGCCTGAGTATGACGAAGCGTTTTATGTAGCAAATAACCAACACTTGCAGCCGTTTATTCAGAATGGAACTTTTAAAAACGGCTACCAGCATTTCATTGAATTCGGTCTCAAAGACGGTCAGTTTGGAACTTCATTTTTTGAAACAGAATACTTAAACAAATACTCCGATGTTCTGCCGCTTGTCGCATCTGGAGCCTTGAAAACCGGTCGCGAACACTACTTCAAGTTCGGAACTTCCGATCCAAGCCGCTCTGCGACTTTTATCGGAACTTCCGGGAATGACATGATTGCCGGTGCTGGGGTGGGAAATACCGAATTAATGGGAGTTGAAGTAGGTTTAGGTACAGGTGGTGCCTTTTCCATCCCAGGTCGAAATTATGAAAGTGACTGCAGTAATGAATTCGATACTCTCACTGGCGGTAGCGGCCACGATAAATTCGTACTCGGAGACCTTATGCAAGGTACTGGTGGTAAGGGATACAGTTCCCCAACAAGGCTCTATATCGGGCCGGGTTTTGCTACAATTCGGAACTTTACCGAAGGTCAGGATAGCATTCAGCTAGCATCAGATATTTTTGTTGAGGGAAGTCCCTTAGATCAATTCTTGGTATTTCCCATCAACAACAATCGAGATTTAGCTATCCAGACGAACGGCTTGTCAGTATTAAGTCCCAATGGAGATTACGAAATTAGTAGATTTGACACGATCGCTGTTATTGAACGCGGCGGAAATCTTAAGTTGAATCTATTACCAGAATCTAGAGGTTCTCTATCTCTACTTGGCTAGAAATCTCGAAGCTATTCGGGATTTGCCTGATTGCTGCTGGGAAGTACGATAATTAATTGTACCCTCCAGAAACCGGATTTATCGAATCAACCCGGTTTCTAAGTTTTTAATGCCGATCGCGCGCTAGCTTCAAAACCTCAACCGCATCTTTGTGACCCTCCGAAGACGCCCAAATTAACGCAGTCCAAGTATTATTATCATACGCTTTGATATCAGCTCCTTTATCGATTAAAACTTCCACAACTTGAGTGCGCCCGCTGCCTGCAGCACTCATCAAAGCCGTCAAACCAAAATTAGTTTTAGCATTCACATCCGCTCCCGCCTCCAGCAAAAGCTGTACAATCTCGGTATGTCCGGCAGCAGCGGCACTCATTAACGCCGTCCACCCGTCATTATCTTGACTGTTGGGCCCGGCACCTGCAGCCAGCAATTTTTTGACGATCGCCGAATTGCCAGCCTCAGCCGCAGCCGTCAAAGCAGTCCCGCCTTCCTCATCTTTAGCATTGATATCTGCACACTGTTCGATCGCACTTTCTACAGCCGCAACATCACCCGTCTTGACGGCATCAATTAAATCTGTCATAAAATCTCCCTTCTTGCATCCTCTCAAATCTTAAATCCTATGGCAGTAGATATTTTAATCCTCTCCAACGGCCCCGGAGAATTGGCAACTTGGGTGCGTCCCGCCGTGCAAGCTTTGCGCGAGCAATTGGCAAACGCGGGCACTCAAGCGCGAATCTCTGTGGTGCTGTCCCCCTGTCCGCACGCCACCGGGAAAGAAGCGCAAATCGCTTGTTCCTACCCAGAAGTTGACAGAGTGCAAGCACCGGAGCATTTTTTTCCATTCTTATTGTCGGGCAAAACGGCTGAAAATTGGGATTGGTATGAAACAGGAGTTGTTTTGTTTTTAGGCGGCGATCAATTTTTTACAGTTGTTATTGGCAAAAGACTCAAATATCGCACTGTTATTTATGCTGAATGGGACGCGCGGTGGTATCGCTGGATTGATAAATTTGCGGCGATGAAACCAGAAGTTTTTGCTAAAATTCCCCAAAAATATGCTAAGAAATTTACAGTTGTCGGAGATTTGATAGCTGAAGTAGGGAACGGGAAATCGGGCAGGGCGGGCACGGGGGCACCGCCCCTACGGAAAATAGAATTAATTGGATTGTTGCCCGGTTCTAAAGCGGCTAAATTAGCTTTAGGTGTACCGTTATGTTTGTCGATCGCCCAATCTATCCATCGCCTCCGCCCTGAAACTCGCTTTGTAATTCCCGTTGCTCCTACCTTAGATGTGCAAACTCTAGCACGTTTTGCCGACCCCAAACAAAATCCTTGCCTGCATTTATTTGAGAACGCCAGCGCCGAACTTCATTTAACAGAACCGCCGTTTTTGGAGACAGCAAATAAGCTGCAAGTAGAACTTTGGACGCCGACACCCGCCTACGATTTGCTATCAGAATGCAGCTTATGTTTAACTACTGTGGGAGCGAATACTGCGGAATTGGGTTCCTTAGCTGTACCGATGATTGTTTTGATTCCGACGCAGCAATTGGATGCGATGAAAGCTTGGGACGGATTGCCGGGTTTGCTGGCAAATTTGCCGTTAGTCGGTTCAGTTTTTGCTACGGTGATTAATTGGCTAATCTGGCAATTGGGAAAGGGAAAGCTTTATGCTTGGCCGAATATTTGGGCACGGGAGGAGATTGTGCCGGAGTTAATTGGGAAGCTGGAACCAGAAGTAATTGCTCAATTGGCGATCGACTATTTGAGCCATCCTGATAAATTAGCACAGATGGGCGATCGTTTGCGTGCGGTGCGGGGAGAATCGGGGGCGGCGAAAAAAATTGCTGAATTGGTTTGTGAAGAAATTGAGGTGCAATAATCAATAAAACCTCGTAGGGGCGGGTTCACCAACAATCTCTGACTGTAATTCATAATCTAAATAAACCCGCCCCCGCCCAACAGTAAATATCAATCTGCATTATTCCCGTATTTTATAAATAAAATAGGAAATAATTTGATTTGTATCGTAGGGGCGGGTTCACCACAAATCTCTGACGGTAATTCACGATCTAAATAAACCCGCCCCCCCAACTCAATCTGCATTATTCCAGTATTTTATAAATAAAGGTTGATACAGGCTATTAGTTGGGTGGGGGCGGGTTTTTGAGATTGTCGGTTTGTGGCAATTATTGCAGGTTTACCCGCCCCTACAGGAGATTAACCTCGATCGTGCTTAGCAATTATCCAAATGGCGTGGATCGTACCCGGAAACAAGAAAAAACAGCTTAGAACCAGGTTGATCCAAAAATCTCTGCCCAGGCCGACCGTCATAAATACGCCCAGAGGGGGAACAAAAATTGCAGCGACTATGCGAATTAAATTGCCCATCTCAGTTACTCCAAACGAGTTTTCTCTTTCAATTTAACTTCACTGACCAACCGAACCTTTCCCGAAAAACTTAGGCGGTGCTGCCATAGTGTAAACTTCGGTTTCAGCGGCGATTACCTGTCGTAAGTGACCGGGAAGCTGCATCAACCCCAACAGTGTAATTCCGTCGAACATCCGCAACCCGCCTGTTGTTTTCTCGGCGAGTAATTTGTCAGTAGCTTCGGGATCTGGTCGCGTATTTATTTCTTGATTAGAAGCTATCGCAAAACCCCAAGGAGCTCCATAAGTAGAAATAAAGCTGGTGCAGGATTGAACATTGGAGAAAACAGATTTCAGGGTATTTACAATGCGAGCGTGCATTTTCATTTCTGCCGGAGAAACGGGGCCCGCTTGCACTACGAAATATCCGTTAGGTGACATTACGCTGCGAACTTTCTCAAAATACTCCTTGGTAAACAACTGGAAAGATGGGCCTTCTTCAATGGGATCGGACAAGTCAGAAATGACAATATCCCAATCATTGTCAGTTTTATCTAAATAGTCCAAAGCATCGCCGATTACTACTTCGCAGCGGGGGTCGTCAAAGGCATTTTGGTGCATTTCGGGCAGGTGTTCGCGGCAAGCTTCTACTACTTCGCCGTCAATGTCGATCATCACGACTTTTTCAACTGTTTTCCAGCGCAGCACTTCTCTAATTGTAGCTCCTTCTCCGCCGCCGAGAACGAGGACTTTTTTGGGTGAACCGTGACACATCATGGCTGGGTGCACCAGGGGTTCGTGGTACAGAAACTCGTCGCCTGTACAAGATTGCCACTTACCGTCCAAAACTAAGCCTTTCCCGTAGGTACCGGTTTGAACTACGTACATTTCTTGATAGGCAGTTTTTTTGTAAGCGAGCACGGCGATGACGCCGTGAACGTAAATATCCCAAGGGGTAATGTACTCGCTCATCCAAAAGTCTGCACGAACTTCGCTACCTGACATCAATTACTCTCCAAATATAAACTGCTGTGTCGATGTTGTCACAAGTAGTAGTTATTAGCACAAAATGGTGCGGGTGTGTGAGTACGATCGACACACTAAACTGAGATTTCTCAGCAATGGTATAGTGTGATTGCGTTCTGGGATAGAGCAAGTGCCTTGGTAGTTGAGATTGCTTGTGGGATCTCGCGCGCCCAGTCGAGATCACTTTTCCCGTCGCCCCCACTCCATCGCACTCACATTTAATATTTTCGCTTTGCATTGCCGGCGGGTTTTATACAAAAGTTGTCTGAATCGGGCAATTTTTCGCGCTGGGCCCGCCTTTATAAGTTTGCGATCGGCCTGCTTATTTATCAACAATCGGATGAAAACCACGCAAATGCGAGAGCCGAGAATAAAAGTAGCGATCGGTTTTAACCAGATTTGTTATTAATATGTTGACATTTTGAATGTATATTAGATAAGATTTTTAGATCGAGCCAATTAAAGGAAGTGTGGAATTTTTAGGACAAAATTGGCTAGGCGATGTGTGCCGCGATTCTAACTAGGTAAAGGGTGCAACTAAATTTCCTAATAAAACTGTTATGACACTATTTTTAGGTTCAAAATAATAGCCGATGGAACCAACAGACTGGGACAACCGAATCAAAGAGCTAGAAAAAGAAAATCGAATCCTGCGGGAAAAACTTGAAACTTCGGAAACCGAACGCAGCCAATTACAAGTCATTAATCACAAAAAAGAATCTTTGCTAAAAACACTCAGTGAGGAATTTAAAGATTCCGAAAATATTTTAAAAGCAAGAATCTCTACGCTAGAAAAAGCTCTCTTAAACCAGCAAACAACACAGATCAAATTGATCGAAGCCGAAAAAATGTCGGCTTTGGGCATTTTGGTAGCTGGTATTGCCCACGAAATCAACAATCCCGTCAACTTCATTTACGGCAATATTACCTATGTCAATGACTACGCTGGCGACCTTTTAAAATTGCTAGCAATGTACCAGGATAGGTATCCCGAAACAGATCCAGAGATTGAAGATTTTCTGGAAAAAATTGACATCGACTTTTTGCGCGAAGATTTGTTGAAAACTCTTTCCTCAATGAAAGTTGGCTCCGAGCGCATCCGCGAAATAGTCCTGACTTTACGCAACTTTGCGAGGGTAGATGAAGGTGAAAAGAAACCCGTTAACATTCACGAAGGAATTGACAGCACCTTGTTAATTTTGCAGCACTTAACTAAAGAAAAACCAGGTCATTCTGCTATTAATTTTATTAAAAACTATGGAGACTTGCCCAAGGTAGAGTGTTATGCGGGACAATTAAATCAGGTATTTATGAACATCATTAATAATGCTGTTGATGCCCTGCGGGAGCGAGAGCAAAAGTCTTCACTGGAGGAGATAGAAGCAAACCCTATCCAGATGACAATTACTACTTCTATTATTTCCCCAAACTGGGCCAGAATTAGCATCAAAGATAATGGTCTGGGAATGAATGAAGCTGTAAAAGCGAAAATTTTCGATCCGTTTTTTACCACAAAACAAGTTGGTCACGGGACGGGTTTGGGATTGTCAATTAGCTATCAGATTGTTGTGGACAAACACGGCGGGAGGTTGGAGTGCATATCCGCAATTGGAGAAGGGACTGAATTCGCGATCGAGATTCCGATCGCCAATTCCCGCAGCTAAGAGCGATCGATCGAGCTAAACTGAGGGATATTGACACTCAAGCGGGCTGAAGCCACTGAGATTCTGCTAACAGAATAGCTTTAGTTATTACTAAAGTCTGATTCTCGCTACGACCGCCAAACGCCGTCTACTTAGTCGCCCAAATCAAGTTTAGGTTTCTAGCTACTTTTGTCGTTTTGCTTTCCGAACCCATCGCCCTTGCCAAAATGCGGTACGCTCAACAACCTGCTATTACTTGCCCTTTACTGTCATACTGTCATCAAGTTTGCACTTGACCGTTGTTTCCAGGGGCGGGAATTTCTCCGCACTAGGATGTCTCTACACGTAGATGGTTGTTCTTACTCACTTCTGGATTATAATACAATATTTCAACAGAAATAGCAACAAAGACACGGGGACTTCCATCCCCGCGTCGCTTCCCACGAGCGGGCTAAAGCCGCGCTCGTTTCCCGCTTCCCGTATTGTTTCTATGAAAACTCCCTTTGACCGCAGATCCTCCTAGTTTGATGTGCAACCTTATGTCTACTGTCACTTTTGGTTTGTCAACCCCTATAGCGGCAGAGCCCGGGGCATCTTACGGTAGCAGCCAACCGCCACAGCGCCCCACCGTGCAAGCAGAGTGGATCGAGGTATTGGTGGACTCTCCTTTCAGGGTTGCGGGGGACTCGCCTGGGGAGGAAAATAAGTTATTTACCTATCGTTTACCTGCGGAACTTACCGTGCAACCAGGGGATATTTTGAGTGTACCCTTTGGCAGTCAACAGGTAGGGGCGATCGCGATTCGATTCATTTCTCAACTGCCGCCAGACTTAGATCCCACAAGGGTTAAAGATGTCGAAGATGTTGTCAGTGCGGGTTTTTTCCCGCCTAATTACTGGGAATTACTCGATCGCACTGCCACCTATTATTGCACACCTTTAATTCAAGTAATTAGAGCCTCACTGCCGCCCGGTTTGTTAAGCCGTTCCGTGCGCCGCATTCGCTTAATTAAAGACGCAATTTCTCCGAATGCCGAAACATTTCTCAATCCCGCAGCCAGTCAAATTTTGCAATTGCTGCAAGCTCAAAAAAACGGCGATTACACTTGGCAATACCTCCAGCGACAAGTCAAGGGAAGTTATCGGGGATTGAAAGATTTATTGAAACGCGGTTGGGTAGAAAGTTATTTAGAACCTCCCAATCCTCCCAAACCACAACTCAAACCGGCAGTGACATTAATTGCTAGTGCATTTGTCACAGATTTAACCAAGCGGCAACAAGAAGTATTGGAAGTTTTGCGGCGTGGCGGCGGTGAAATGTGGATGAATGATTTGTTGAGAATTTGCAGCGCGAGTTCTTCTGTTGTCAAAAATTTGGAGCAAAAAGGTAGTGTTGTTATCGATCAAAGGGAAGTGCTCAGGGGCGATCGCGGAATTTCTCAATTGCCCGATGCACCGAAGACTTTAACTCATTTTCAAGCTCAAGCCTTAGCGTTTATTAACTCTTTTTCGGGATTCCGTCAAGTGCTGCTGCACGGCGTTACAGGTTCCGGGAAAACCGAAGTGTATTTGCAGGCGATCGCCCCCATCTTAGCCAGCGGCAAATCCGCCCTCGTACTCGTTCCCGAAATCGGTTTGACGCCACAACTTACCGATCGATTCCGAGCCCGTTTTGGCGAGCAAATTTGCGTGTACCACAGCGCCCTATCCGACGGCGAACGTTACGATACATGGCGTCAGATGCTGACTGGAACGCCGCAAATTGTCATCGGCACGCGATCGGCCATTTTTGCGCCATTACCTCACCTCGGCTTAATTATCCTCGATGAAGAACACGACAGCAGCTTCAAACAAGACCAACCAGCCCCCTGCTACCACGCCCGCACCGTTGCCAAATGGCGCGCCGAATTAGAAAATTGTCCCTTAATTTTAGGTTCCGCAACGCCTGCTTTAGAGACTTTTGTCGGGACGCGCCGAGATTATTACTCGTTACCAAATATCCATTATTTATCATTGCCCGATCGCATTTATTCCCGACCGATGCCGCCTGTGGAAATAGTCGATATGCGCCAAGAATTGCGACAAGGAAACCGCTCAATTTTCAGCGCTTCCCTGCAAAACGCGCTGGAACAATTGCAAGCAAGACAACAGCAAGGTATCCTGTTTATTCACAGAAGAGGACACAGTACCTTTGTCTCTTGTCGGAGTTGCGGCTATGTGATGGAATGCCCGAATTGCGATGTTTCCCTGTCTTATCACCACGTCGGCGAAGGAACAGCAGAAATATTGCGGTGTCACTACTGCAACCACACGGAACGACACCCCCAAAACTGCCCGGATTGCAGTTCTCCTTACTTCAAAAACTTTGGCAGTGGCACTCAGCGAGTCGAACAGGAATTAACGAGATTGTTTCCTGAATTGCGGGCTATTCGGTTTGACAGCGATACGACTAGAAATAAGGGCGACCACCGCAGATTGTTAACGCAATTTGCTAATGGGGAAGCTGACATTTTGTTGGGTACGCAAATGCTGACGAAAGGGTTAGATTTAGCTGGAGTCACATTGGTGGGAGTTGTGTCTGCTGACGGGTTGCTAAACTTATCCGATTATCGGGCCAGCGAACGAGCTTTTCAAACATTAACTCAAGTCGCGGGACGTGCGGGCAGAGGCGACGATCCGGGGCGGGTAATTATTCAAACTTACACTCCCGAACATCGGGTTATTCAAGCAGTTAGGCGACACGAATATGCGGGTTTTGTGGAAACAGAATTAGCAGAAAGAGCGGCGCTGAATTATCCACCTTCGGGGCGGCTTGTATTGTTGCGATTGAGCAGTGCAGATGCGGCGGAAGTTGCGGTGACGGCGGTACAATTGGCGTCTGTTTGTCAGGAGTATATTGAGCGATTGTCTGTACCGGGGTGTGAATTGTTGGGGCCTGCACCTGCGGCGATTATGCGGGTGGCAAATCGCTATCGGTGGCAGATTTTGCTGAAGTTGCCTTTGGATGAGTCGGTGGATTTGTCGGATTTGATCGGATTGCGCGATCGCACGCCGCGTTCTGTTAGTTTAATTATTGATGTCGATCCGTTGAATTTTGGTTGATTGGTGGTGTAATCGTAGGGTGTGTCAGCTTCGACAATTGTATCAATAATCGAAAATCTCCAAGCTGACGCACCTTAAAAGCTATGATACTTATCAAGCAAGGAATAAAATAATTATCTAATGCGTGTCATCAGCCGAAAACCACTGAGAGAATTTTGGGAAAAACACCCCAATGCTGAACCAAGTCTATTAATATGGTATCAGCGTACTTCTGAGGCTGAATGGCAAAATTTTGTCGAGGTACGCCAAGTCTTTCCCTCCGCTGACTTAGTAGGTAATTTTACAGTCTTTAATATTGGTGGCAATAATTATCGGCTAATCTGTTTTATTGATTATGAATACCAAATAGTATTCGTCCGCAGTGTATTAATTCATTCAGAATACGACAAGGAGAATTGGAAAAATGACGATTGGTTTGAAAACTCCTAGTAGCGATTACATTGAGTTAATCGTAGCTTTTCCCCCGCGCCCGATTAGTTGTGAAGCTGAGTTAATTGCTACCCAAAATCGGATTAATTATATTTTGGATCGCCGAAAACTGACGCAAGATGACCGAGATTACTTAAATGTGCTCGGTATTCTTGTCTATGATTACGAACAAAAACATGAGCCAATGCCTGTGCTGAAGGGGATTAAATTGCTCAAGGCTTTGATGGTTGAAGCTGAGCTTTCAGAAAAAGACTTGGTTGATATTTTTGCTACTGAGTCTCTGGTGGCTGAGGTGTTGAATGGTAACAGGGAACTGACGGTGAGTCAAATTCAGAAATTAGCTGAGTTTTTCCACCTATCGCCTGCGGCATTTATTGAGTGAACTTAATCGGATTCCCACTCTCGCTCGATTCTTTCTAAGTCTTTCGCGGCTCCCAATTGTTGAAATATTTGATGGGCACTGTTGTAATGTTGTTGGGCAAGTTCTGGGTAGTTGCGCTGGCGGTAAAGCTGTGCTAAATCGTAGTTAGTCTCGGCAATATGCCAAGTCATTCCTAGTTCTTGCATTTTCACTAAAGCTTCTTGTAAAAGCGGTTCTGCTGCATCTAGGTTGCCTCTACCGAGTTCCGTTTCTCCCAGACAACCGATCGAAGTTGCCATACCAGAGCGATCGCCCAATTCTGTCATTAATTCCAAAGATTGGCGGTACAATCTCTCTGCTTCATCCCAATTGCCACGATTTCCCTCGATCTGTCCCAACAATGCCCAACTTGTTGCGATACCATAGCGATCGCCCAATTCTGTCATTAATTCCAAAGATTGCCGATACAATCTCTCTGCGTCATCCCAATTGCCGCGATTTCCCTCGATATATCCCAATACTCCCCACATAGTTGCCATACCAGACCGATCGCCCAATTCTGTCTCCACTTCCAAACATTGCCGATACAATCTCTCTGCTTCATCCCAATTGCCGCGATTTCCCTCGATATATCCCAATACTCCCCAACTTGTTGCCATACCATAGCGATCATTATATTCTGTCCTTAATTCCAAAGATTGGCGGTACAATCTCTCTGCTTCATCCCAATTGCCGCGATTTCGCTCGATCTCTCCCAATACTCCCGAAATTTTTGCCATACCATAGCGATCGCCCAATTCTGTCATTAATTCCAAAGATTGGCGGTACAATCTCTCTGCTTCATCCCAATTGCCCCGATTTCCCTCGATCTGTCCCAACAATGCCCAACTTGTTGCGATACCATAGCGATCGCCCAATTCTGTCATTAATTCCAAACATTGCCGGTACAAGCTCTCTGCTTCATCCCAATTGCCGCGATTTCCCTCGAGCTCTGCCAATAGTCCCCAACTACTTGCCATACCATAGCGATCGCCCAATGCGCTGAAAATCTGTAAAGCGTGTTGATAATAACGCTCAGCTTCAGTCAGATTCCCCATTTGCTGTGCCACCCATCCTAACTGCGGGTAGGTGCTAGCTTGAGAATAGATATCTCCAATTTCTTGTGCAATCTCTAAACCTTGCTGATAAAAAACAGTCGCCTGTTGCCAATCTCGCAAATCCTGACAGACATTCCCCAAATAATACAAAGCATTAGCTTCACCGCGACGGTTTCCCAGTGTGCGGCTAATTTCCAGCGATGCTTGATACTCACTCATTGCCGTCGAAAATTGTCCCTCTTGCTTGTAAGATTTACCCAATTCATTGTAAACTTCTGCTCGCAGCGATAAATTTTCCGCTCCCTTTGTCAACTCCAAAGCTTTTTCTAAATACTCCCTCGCTTTAACTGGCTTTCCTTGGCTGAGATAAGCAACTCCTAATTGATGTAAAATATTGCTACAAGCACTAGGATTTTTTTCCGATCCAGAATGACTCGGACTGTATTCCATCAACAAAGACTCTAAAAGTTCAATTCTTTCTTGCTTTTCAGGCGTTTGTAATGTACTAAAACTCCTTTCCGAGTCGAGAGTCCGAGCAAGGGCATCATCTCTAGTAGATTGAGTAGTTTTAAACAGAAATACGCCCGATTTCCACGCCCAAAAATCAGGTGCAAACTTCGCCAAACGAGTAATCGCATAGTCCGGCAAAACAAAGAGGATCGGATGGGGAACGCTGGTTTTATAAGCATCTCGTACCCAATTAAGGTCTTGTAATACCGGAGGATATTCGTCAAATTTGCCTATCGACTTTTCCAATCCCCGCACAATTAAAACTAATTTTTTATTTGGCTCTCGCTTAATAGTAGGTAAAATCTTGATAATTTCATCTCGGAGAAAACGCAAATTCTCATCAAAACTCACAACTTCAAATTGAGTTTCTTGAGAAATCGGATGATTTTTCAATACCTCAATTAGCAAATCAGCTTCCGCATTAAAATTAACTTCTGCAAACCCGATAGTCAAATCTTCCGAAAAATCAACAAACGTCAAAAGTTGAGTAAATGCTTGCTGATTGACAGCTAAAAATCGCCCAATTTGTGAATTACGATCGTTCTGGGTTGACATTGGATTCTCTGGCATCTCGGAGAGCTTTTTGGAATTCTTCATTTTGCTTCACCACCGGATTCGGATAGTTCCATCGATTTCTGCCGTTGTATTCCAAAACCGAAAGATTGAATAACATCAATTCACTGATTTCATCTTTATTAATATTTTTTGTCAAACAAACTTGAGCTAAAAGTGGATAATGACTTTGCGGGATAATCCGTTCAAAATTAAATTGTTCTTGTTTGATTGCATAGGTAACATCTTCAGCCATTATTTTATCGTGACCGCGACCTCTAGCTGTTATGGAAGCAGTTCGCATAATCTGGATGAGTTGGCGAACATGACCGCCGCTGGCTTTTGCCACTTCCAGCAATTGTTCGCGAGACTCAAAGATTGTGTCAACTTCAACTCGGCGTTCGATTAAACTAGCCATAGCATTTAAGCTAAGTTCATTGTAGTTTAAGTCACAGCTATCTCGATTAAATTCATAAATATTGACCATCGGGACAATGTGAGGACAGTCAAAATTCTTGACGGCATTTTGAGACGAGTACAGAGCTCCCAGCGGAACTGTATAAATCATCGTACAGTTCAGTTCTTGAAGTTGAGCGGCATAGTCAAAAAATAAATGGTTTGCCACCTTGGGAGGAACGCGGTCTAAATTATCAAATATAATTAAAAAACCTTTATAGTTAGGAAACTTTTTACGCAGCTTTTTGAGAGCATCATTTAACAGCAAGTTGATATCGGCTTTCAATCGAGAGATATCTTTTTCTAAAGTTTGGCGAATTGTTTTTTTCTGCTTATCAGAACCTTTGATTTGTGCCAGTAACTTGACCAACAACTTCGCTAAAAATGGAGCTTCCGGCCCCAAAGTTGCTTCTCCTTCGATGCTGATGGAACTTTCAACGGTTCGTTCTGTTTCTTCGGTGACATCCTTAAACCAAGCCTCAAAATTATCCATCAGCCGAGAATCTAATTTCAGCCCCAGCCGGCGCATTTCAAACTCAACTCGCTTAATGGCAATTAAATAGAAATCTGTATAACCGACATCATTAATATCTGTCTCTTCGTTGACTTCCAGATAAATGACGCGATAATCTTTTTCCCACTCTTTTTGAATTCGCTTCAATTCGGTACTTTTGCCACAGCCGCGATGTCCGGTAAACAGGATTGTGGTAAACTGTTCGGGTTCTTGACAGTCTAAAATATTACTGACACCTGCGATCGCTTCGGTTTTGCGAACATCCGATAAATCAACATAATAGCGATCGAGATCTGCACCTTCTAAGGATTGGAGAGGATTACAGACTTGATAGGCAGTTTTGAGGGTAGTGGCGCGGTTGATAGGATTAGTGGTCATAAGTTTTTAATTTAGTATATTTGTTGCAGGAAACCTGAACAATGTATCAAAGTTAAGTTGTTTATGTACTTGGATTGTAGCAAAATAGGTCCGCACTCAGGACTTTAGCCCTGAGAAAAGAAAGGACGGAATTCCTTACTACAAACTAATGGGTAATATACCAGTTTTCAGTCGAGTGAAGTACAGATTCAACGGTAGGGAAACGGCACGGCGCCGTGTCCTCGATCCTGTCAACAAGGGCGTTAAACCCGCAGTCCGGCAGGGGTTGAAACCCCTGCCTCAAAGCAAAAGTCCTCTTAAGAGGACTGAGAAAAAGACTGGTAAACCGATTAGTCCTCTTCAGAGGACTTTCGCTATTAGACAGGGAATTCATTCCCTGGCGGACTGCCGGGTAGGCGCGAGGACTGGCGGACGAAAAGCTTAAGTTGACACCAATGGGCACGGCGCCGTGTCCCTACTGTAAATCCTACCAACTAAGGCAAATCAGTGCTCCCCATCAGATAAAGGTCGCACTCCCGGGCCACGCCCCGCCCTTCATTAATCGCCCAAACAACCAAACTCTGACCCCGGCGACAGTCTCCAGCCGCGAAAACTCCTGGAATGCTGGTTGTATATTTTTCGTGCTCGGCTTTCACGTTGCTGCGGGCGTCGCGTTCCAATCCCAGGGCATCCAGCAAGGGCTGTTCCGGGCCGAGGAAGCCCATCGCTAGCAACACAAGCTGTGCGGGCAACACTTTTTCGGTGCCTGGGATGTGGTTCGGAATGAACTGCCCTTTCTCGTTTTTCGCCCACTCCACCTCAACGGTGTGCACAGCTTTGACATTGCCGTTTTCGTCGCCCTCGAACTTTGTCGCCGTGGTGAGATAGCCGCGGGGGTCGTCGCCGAATTTGGCTGCTGCTTCTTCTTGGCCGTAGTCGAGACGGTAGACTTTTGGCCATTCCGGCCAGGGATTGTTGGCCGCCCGTTCTGAGGGCGGTTTGGGGAGGATTTCTAGCTGTACGAGGCTTTTGCAGCCGTGGCGGATGGAGGTGCCCACGCAGTCGGTGCCGGTGTCGCCGCCGCCGATGATCGCGATATCTTTGCCTTCGGCGGAGATGAAGTTATCGTTGGTGCTCTTGTCTAAAACTGCTTTGGTGTTCGCAGTCAGAAAGTCCATTGCGAAGTGGATGCCTTTTAATTCCCGGCCGGGGATGCCCAAGTCGCGGGGTTTGGTGGCGCCGGTACAGAGCACAACGGAGTCGTATTCTTTTAGCAGTTGTTCTGCTGGCAAGTCTTTGCCGACTTCGGTGTTGCAGACGAATGTCACGCCTTCGTCTTCGAGGACTTTCAGGCGGCGCATTACGACTTGTTCTTTGTCTAGCTTCATGTTGGGGATGCCATACATTAGCAGCCCGCCTGGTCGATCGGCTCTTTCGTATACAGTTACCCAATGACCGGCTTTGTTGAGTTGCGCGGCGGCGGACAAACCGGCGGGCCCGGAACCGATGACGGCGATTTTTTTGCCGGTGCGTTTGGCGGGTGGTTCGGCAGTAACCCAGCCTTCATCCCAGCCTTTGTCGATAATTGCGGCTTCGATGTTTTTAATCGTCACCGGCGGGTTGGTGATGCCGAGCACGCAAGCGCCTTCGCAGGGTGCGGGACAGACGCGGCCGGTGAATTCAGGGAAGTTGTTGGTTTTGTGGAGTCTGTCTAGGGCTTCTTTCCACAGTCCGCGATATACTAGGTCGTTCCATTCGGGGATGAGGTTGTTAATCGGGCAGCCGCTTGCCATGCCGCTGATAATTGTACCCGTGTGGCAAAACGGAATGCCGCAGTCCATGCAGCGCGCCCCTTGGGTGCGGAGTTTGTCCTCATCCATTGGCAGGTGAAATTCGTCCCAGTTGTGGACTCTCTCGACTGGTGAGAGTTCGGAGGGCAATTCGCGCAAGAATTCGATAAAGCCTGTTGGTTTTCCCATAGTGGTGTTCTGGTTAGAATTTACTATTCTGGTAGTTTGTCAAAGCTGAAGCCTGTATGCTTATGAACTAACTATTGTCATATAAATTGTGGGCGATCGCACCTCAGATTGAGCAATTTGTACATGAAATCTTTAATATCGCCGGGAGTCGGGGAATTGTCGGCAGCGGTAAAATATAGATAGATGGACAGCAAAGAAACCGGGTTTTTTACGGGGATTAAAGGTTTTAAAGGTTTTGATGCAGTATTTTCGTCCATCAAACCCGGTTTCTACGTAATTTCAGCATGGCTTATTCTGGGACGATCGCATTTACCGATAATCCCACATCTGGAAACCCTCGCGGGTTAACTCGGACGACCCGCCAGCGTCAACTTTCAAGCGCCGTCCCCATCAGCAGGGCTCGAAATACAATACAAAAAGTTACAGGCCTTGCCAAATATTAATTTCAGGATATACTACTGTAAATCGGTCAGATATATGGAGTTAATACCGTCAACTCCTAAAATAGGTACACAAAGTCATGAGCATTACAATTGAGAACGTATCGAAACACTTCGGCTCCTTCCACGCCATTGACAACGTGAATTTGGAAATTAAAAGGGGCTCTTTAGTCGCGCTGTTGGGGCCTTCGGGTTCCGGGAAATCGACTCTGCTGAGGATGATCGCGGGGCTAGAGCCGCCGGACAGCGGTCAGATTTACCTGACGGGTGAAAATGCTACTCATCAGTCGGTGCAGGAACGTCATATCGGTTTTGTGTTTCAGCACTACGCTTTGTTCAAACACATGAGTATTCGGAAAAATATTGCTTTTGCGATGGAAATTCGCAAAGTTCCTAAAGACTCTATTCGCAGGCGGGTGGATGAACTTTTGGATTTAGTGCAGTTGACAGGTTTGGGCGATCGCTATCCTTCGCAACTTTCCGGGGGCCAGCGGCAGCGGGTGGCTTTGGCCAGAGCTCTCGCAGTTCAACCGAAAGTGCTGCTGCTAGACGAACCTTTTGGAGCATTAGATGCTAAAGTCCGCAAAGAATTGCGATCGTGGCTGCACAACCTTCACAAAGAAGTTAACATCACCACAGTTTTTGTGACTCACGACCAAGAAGAAGCTATGGAAGTAGCCGATGAAATTGTGGTGATGAACCAAGGTAGAGTCGAACAAGTTGGCACTCCTGCTGAAATTTACGACAAACCGGCATCAGCTTTTGTGATGAGTTTTATTGGGCCTGTCAATGTGCTGTCCAATGCTGCGGGTTTGTTCGCGAGCAACGGTACAACGCCTCAAAATAATGGAGCCGCTCATTGTGAATTAGTATTTTGGCGTCCCCATGACGTGAAAATTCAAACTAAGCCGGAGTCGGGTTTTGCCTTAGCAAAAGTCAGCCGCATCATTCATTTAGGACGGGAAATTCAAACCCAGTTAGTATTAGAATCGGGTCAGGTAGTAACAGCTTACGTGAGTCGCGATCACTTCGACGATCTACAGCTAAAGCAATATCAGCAAGTTTACGTCAAGCCCAAACACGCGATGACTTTCCCTGCTTACTCAGTTTAAATCAGTGGCTGCATCTTACTCAAAATACTATCGGGGAGCTTCTAGACAAAACTGCTGCCACATCGTTACCAGGCTCGTGCCTGGTAATGCTGTCTCGTGGCTCTCAATCGGAGGCCGAGCCTCCTGAAATTCATTCCCAGGCAGAGCCTGGGAACGAGAAAAAGCTTCCCCCTGAAATTTTGAGTGGGAACGATAAAAAAAGGTCAGCGAAGAATATGAATGCTAACAAATTGTTGAACTTAGCAACTAGCACTTTACTTAGTTATCGCCGTTACATCCAGGCAGGATTAACACTTTGTGCAGGATTGGGGCTGTCTGCGATCGCCTCTTCAGTTGCGTACAATTGGGAATATAAATCCATGCAAGCCGAACTGCAAGACCGCCTGGACAAAATAGCTACAGACATTCAGAAAGATGTTAGCGGTAATTTAGAAATCATTCGGGCTGCGGGAGCATTTTACAGCGTATTTGACGGCGTTAAAAAACCAGAAATGAAGACATTTGTTGGGCCGGCCCTCTACCGCCATCCGAGCCTAAAGGCGATCGCTTGGCTGCCTAGTGTTTCTGACTCTCCGCAATTCCTGACAGAGGAAATAGATTTAAATTTAGATTTAACAGCCAATCGGCTAGCGTTAGAAAACGCCACAAAAAGACAAGAAATTACCGCGACCGATCGCCAAAAATGGTCGTCACAAAATCAACCCACAGTCTTCGTCTTCATGCCAATTTTTACTCAAAATTCTGCTGATGATGGCGCCGAATTTCAGCCAAATTTACCTCCTCGGTCACGAGAAAATTTGAAAGGTTTTACTTTTGGCGTTTTGCTGGTTGATGCTATTGTAAAATCGGCTTTACAGGAAACTAACCTCAACTTTGTTAACGTTTATCTTCAAGATGCTATGGCTCCTGAAACAGAAAGATTTCTTGCGTTTTATGAAGCCAAGACCAAAAGGATAATTACCGACGAAAATATCAAAAATCAACTCCAGCTTGGAGAAAGAGCTTACTGCCCAGACGGCAGCAGTTGCACCCGCATTATCAATATTGAAAATCGCAGGTGGTTGCTGCAACTACGGCTAACGCCAGAGTACATTAATCCTCTAAGATTTTGGCGTTCTTTGACTGTTTTAATATTTGGAACAATCTTAAGTTGGGCGGCGACACTTTATCTAATAAGCTTGTTGAATTATACCGACAAAATTGAGAAAATAGCAGCAGAGCGCAGGGCTAAATCTCAACAGCTAGAGCAAACATTGGGGAGCATAACACTTATGCGATGAGTAGAAATACTCACCAATACTATGTCCCTCATTAGTCCATAATTAAATATGTT
>NZ_JAUBOV010000174.1:0-2931 GCF_036700405.1 Microcoleus sp. T3_D1 | reverse complement strand
TGGCACAGGCATCTTGCCTGTGCTTTAAATATGAACAGGCAAGATGCCTGTTCCACAAGAAAATTCAATCTTTGTGGCACAGGCATCTTGCCTGTGCTTTAAATATGAACAGGCAAGATGCCTGTTCCACAAGAAAATTCAATCTTTGTGGAACAGGCATCTTGCCTGTGCTTTAAATATCAACAGCCAAGATGTCTGTGCCACAAGAAAATTCAATCTTTGTGGAACAGGCATCTTGCCTGTGCTTTAAATATCAACAGCCAAGATGTCTGTGCCACAAGAAAATTCAATCTTTGTGGAACAGGCATCTTGCCTGTGCTTTAAATATCAACAGCCAAGATGTCTGTGCCACAAGAAAATTCAATCTTTGTGGAACAGGCATCTTGCCTGTGCTTTAAATATCAACAGCCAAGATGCCTGTTCCACAAGAAAATTCAATCTTTGTGGAACAGGCATCTTGCCTGTTCTTTAAAATGGTGTCATATCTGAGTTTAATCCTTCTTGTCAAAAAACGCCGTCAGCGCGTTCCATGCAGACTTAGCCGCATCCGTCAAGCGAGTGCCGATCGACTCAATTTGCTTCACAATAAGGTGCCAATTCTTTTCAGCTTCCGTGTGAATGTGGTCAACAGCTTGTTCGATGCGATCGCGTTCGATCAATTTATTTTGTTCCACCGCTTCTCGCGCTTGTCGCACTGCTTTCAAATAAGCTTCGCGACTGACTTCGCCGGCATCTTGCACCTGCGCTTGCGCCCGCGTTTTAATCGCATCTACCACCAGCCAATTTTTCTCAGTTTCTTTTTTAATCAGCCTGACTGCTTCTGTGAATCTCTCGTGGGCGAGATCCTTATTTTCTTCGATCGCCCCGGAGGCCTTATTGACAGCTTTTAAATAAGCTTCGCGGGTGAGTTCGCCCGCTGCTTGCACTTCGGCGGTGGCGCGTTTTTTAATTGCTTCAAACAGCGCCGCAGTTTCTGCGATCGCCTCATCAGTCGCGTCGGGCATCTCTTGTTTGACGAGCTCCGTCGTTTCGATAGTTGCCTCTAAAACTGGTTCCTCGGTTACTTTTGGATCTGTCATATCAATCTTCTCCTGTGTGAGTAAACATTTTCAAAAAATCTCACAGTCCCTGGATGCAGACTTTGTAGGTGTAGCGCCAGAAGGAATTGTGGTCTTTTATACAGACTTTGTAGGTGTAGCGCCAGAAGGAATTCTGGCATTTAATAAGAACTAGGCAATTTTTGTTCCAGCTTTATCAACTTTTGTATCCGCGCTTACCTAGTTGGAATGACCTCAGTTCTATTACATTATATCTACCAAAGTTGCTCTCGTGTGTAGGATACCGCCAACTTGTAGGTACGGTTTAGCGCACTTAAATTTGTGATATAGCAATCCTAAATCATTTGTGAATTTCTTACTCCCTCCCCTTGATAAGGGGAGGGTTGGGGTGGGGTAAAAAGCTTACGACTCCTGCAAGGATTGGTATAAGTCTCTCTACCTAAAAAAACACACACCAATAAACTTGGTTCCTCAACACAATAAAACGGACAAATTTAATAGTTTCAATTTTCCAACTGCAAATCTTCGCTATCCTCCGTATATAACAAGTGGTGACGCTTTTGAGCGTGCAGCAAAGATTGAGGAAATTCGTACTGAGATAAGAGGATATCTTCGAGCGCAATTTTCATCTGATTGGCGCAGATATGTGGCGGCACTTTGCCCCTTCCCGTACCCATGCCGGGAATAGCGATTGTTTCAATGATATGTTTGACTGGCGTTCCATCTGGGACTGAGCCAAATTTTACGAGAGTCAAAATAGCGCGGGTTGCGAGATAAACATTTACTGTTTCTCTTAAAACTGTGGGAACGCGCATAATTGGGGCCGCTATTAAATAGGGAATTTCAGCATGATCGGTGTCTACAATTTCTGCCATTCCTACTAATAGTTCGCCGTGATGTCGAGCCTGAATTAGTTTTTGCAAGCGTTCCAGAACCTGCCCTCCAAAATATTCCGAAATTTCTAACTCTAAGCCGTCGTCCATGAAACCAAAACTATTCCCCGGACTAACAATAGCATCGCATTTCACATCAAATATGGAACCGTGATGTATCTTGACATTTTCCATACTGCCGCAAGTGCTTTCCCACGCTCTAACTAAGCCATCGTCTAAGGTAGCCAGCACAATTTGCATAAATACTCTCTCTTAATTTTAATTGCGAACAGCTAGAGCGATCGCCAATTTAATCCTACAATACTTTACATAAGTCCGCTGATTTTTAAATTCATCTCAATTTCGACTAGCAAATATTTAATAGCTGTATGCTGCAAGACCCCAATCTGCGCCACCCGATCGCAATTAGTTTAGGTGCCGTTGCCGGCGCTTTGAGCCGGTATTATATCACCTTGTGGTTTGCCAATCGTTTCGGGACGGCTTTTCCCTACGGAACTTTTTTTATTAACATCACGGGTTGCTTGGCTATGGGATTTTTTATCACCCTCGCTTTTGAACGAGTGCCGACTATTCCGTCGGAAGTAAGGTTAATGGTAGCAACGGGCTTTTTGGGAGCTTATACTACTTTTTCAACTTACGGTTTAGAGACGAATGTCTTGTGGCGCGATCGAGCTTACAGCATCGCCGCTTTTTACTGGGCAGGCAGTGCCATACTAGGAGTAATTGCAGTTCAGTTAGGTATGATTTTAGCACGAATTGGCAAATAGATAAAATCGGTTTTTGCAAATAATACCCGTTAAAACAAATAATGCAACTGTAGGCAAACTCTCCACCCATACAGCCTCAGTCAGTGGATTTTAGCTCAGGATGGTTGACAATACCTACGACATCTTTTTATCACACCCTGGGAGCATCTCAGTTTTGTAAAAAGCATTTTTTTTATTGTAGTGCGAGCGTCCCCGCTCGCGTATTGTACAATA